>NZ_JBFTQI010000149.1:0-9435 GCF_056398925.1 Pedobacter sp. 01T416_2 | reverse complement strand
GCCTGAGAACCCAAAATTCAATGTAAGATTATCGTTTCGATAAATATTATTTTATTTATATCTATCTACGTAATAAGTGTTCTAAAGGTTTTAAAGGGACATTTGCCAAAAACATCCGGTTATAGATATTTTATTGTCGGTTTATTGTAAGGATTTTTTCGCTATCAAAAACTGACAATTTGTATCTTTTTACTTAGGCAATTTACAAGTTTTGACAGAAAAACAAAAAGAACGTGACATCATTTAACAATTTCATTAGATAAAAATCAACAAACTATCCGATCAATCCTACCTATTATTACCCTATTACGAAGTTAACTGTAATTAGGTTGTTTTTGTTTTCTAACATCGTAGTTTATTGTAATCCATTTATCATAAAATAAGCCTATCTTTTAATACAGAAACCAACTACAGCGCTTTAGTCGTTTCAACCATAAAGCGCTTCGGCAAATTGATGTTTATTATTTGATGATAACTTCTGTAAAAACTGTAACGGGACATCGGCAACACCAAGTTTATCACATTTTGAAACTACATCATTTAAATCGAAATGACCAGATAGCGATTGATAAAGTTCTCCATCAGTCTGCTCAAATCCCGTACTCCAATCTGTAAAATAACGCTGCTCATATTTGCCAATTTGCAGTAAAACAACCGATTCATGACGTTCGTCATTTACGATTTTGTTAAAAAGTCTGCGAATGATCCGTTCATCTCCCTCAAGTAATTGCATAAATCTCCCTTTACTCTTTGTAATCTGCAGACCTCTTACATATAATAATATCCCAGTAATGTTATTCCGATTATTAAAATCTCTGCACTGATTAAGCAAGGCTTTAAGTTCATCATTGTTAAACGAACTGCTCTCTATGCTTGTATAAATTAAATAAAAAATGGGTTTTAAAACTTCAATCTCTAATTCCATAAGGTAATTAACGCTAAATTTTCTGTTTTTCCTAAAACGCGCCTATTATCTGATTATTTCCACAACAATTCTAGCAAAACATGATCTTAACGACTCAAATTAAACAAAAAGATCACCAAAAATCTATTAATTGCCCTAATACACTAATAATCTAAAAAACAACAAGCATATCTCTTGCTTTTATTTTAGTTGCCAAAAAAAACTCATCTCTTTTTCTTTATAATGTATTACCAAACCAAAGAGAAGCAAACGTTTGCGCTTAATAATATCGGCAATATAAGCATACAATATTTATCACCCTTCAAAAAAGGCTCAAATAGTAAGCACACCATCCGTTATATACAATTTAAAGCAAACGTTTGCGCTGCATTCGCGGTTTGATCTTGACTTTTATGGTTATAGTTTAGTAATAATCATTTTACTAAAAAGTATATTATTAATGAACCTAAGAATAACTTTTAGCCCTCCCTAATCTGATTAATGCTCCTCAACAGATAACAAAACAGTAACTAATCTAACCTAAAAAACATGAAGAAAATTCTTTTAATGATTTCCTTTATTGCGTGTATTTTCGTAGTAAAGGCACAAAACCGTACTATTTCTGGTACGGTAACCGACAGTAAAAAACTCCCGCTTCCGGGAATTACCGTGACCGTTCTGGGCACAAAAACTGCCGTACAAACAGATGCAAACGGAAAATATACGATTAGCGCTGATAATGAGAGTACCCTGGAGTTTAAAGCCCTAGGTTTTACCACACAAACCATTAAAGTGGGCACAAATACTGCTGTAAATGTTTCTTTAGTAGATCAATCTACTGAGTTAGACGCCGTAACAGTTGTAGGGTATACCACAAAGAAGAAATCAGAAATTTCGAGTGCAGTAACTACCGTAAGTGGTTCGCAGCTTAATGATGTAACTTCTGTAAACCTCGGCAACCTGCTACAGGGTAAAGCGCCTGGTGTGGTGGCGAGTTCTGCTTCTGGCGACCCTACTGCTGGCTCGAATGTAGTGGTACGTGGCGTAGGTAGTATTAATGCCGGTACCGGGCCACTAATTGTAGTTGATGGAAACATTGGTGGTACGTATAACCCGGCCGATGTGGATAATATTACCATATTGAGAGATGCCGCAGCCACAGGTTTATACGGATCGAGAGCTGCCAATGGCGTTATTATTGTAACCACCAAAAAAGGAAAAGCGGGAGAAACCAGATTCAGCCTAAACTCAACCATTGGCATTGCCAAGGCTACTACAGGTAACTTTAAGCTAATGGATGCTCAACAACTTTACGATTACCAAAAATCTTTCTTTACTACTCCGCCAGCTGCTTCGGTACTAAATACCAATACCGATTGGTGGAATGAGGCCTTTAGAACAGCAATGGTAAATAACCACACGTTAACCGCATCTGGGGGGAGTGAGAAAACTCAATTTTATATCTCAGGCAACTATTTTAAAGAAGAAGGAACTTTAATCAACAACGATAAAACACAATATAGTTTAAGGGCTAACCTTACCTCACAATTGACTAAAAAACTAAAATTAACGGCTTTGTTAAGCGGAATTGTAATCAATGATAATTATAACCCTGAAAGTGCTGTTTATCAGGCTTATTTAAATATGCCATACGATCCTGCTTATAATGCGGACGGCAGTCCAACTGACCCACGGAGTATTCCTTCCTGGAAAGGTAGAGACCGCTCAAACTTTTTGCAGAGCTTGCAATACAATTATTCAAAAGCAAGAAGTTATACCACAACAGGTGATATAAACCTGGATTATGACATACTCAAAAACCTAACGGTTTCTAGTTATAACAGGGCCACCATTGCCAACGGCAGATCGAGCAATTATTATGACAGAAGAAGTCAGAGTGGCGCAACAAACCTGGGAACAGTATCTTTAGGTAATACTTTCTCTACTACACTTTTATCATCGAACAGAATTAAGTACAACGTAAATTTAGGTAACCATAGCCTGAGCGTTTTAGGTGTTGCGGAGATAGAAGGTTATAAATATGATGAAAGCGGAATTACTGCCAAAGGTTTGCCAGCCGGATTGGATGCCATAAATACAGCAACTGATATCACCAATAAACCMACAGGAAGATATGATCAGTATCAAAATATAAAATACCTTGCGCAGGCCGACTATAGCTATCAAGGCAAGTATTACTTAGTAGCTTCTATAGTAAATGAATACTCTTCGCGATTTGGGAAAAACAATCCCGCCGCAACTTTTTATCAGGCAGGCGCATCGTGGATTTTATCTAACGAAGATTTTTTAAAGAGCAATACCACACTTACCTTTCTAAAATTACGCGCCAGTTTTGGTACTACTGGTAATCAACGTTTTACCACGAACGATAGCCCTGATGGTTTTTATCAATCGTTGGGACTATATAATTTAAATGCAGGAGCTTCATACAATGGTCAAACAGGTGCCTTCCCTACCCAAATTGCCAACCCGGATTTGACCTGGGAAAAATCGAGAGCCTACAATTTAGGTCTGGATTTTGGATTATTTAAACGTATCGACATTACTATTGATGCCTATGACAAACGCAACTCTGATCTGCTATTTGCCGTTCCACTTCCTTCAACAGTGGGTTATGGAAGCATTAGAAGAAACATAGGTGCGGTAAGAAACAGAGGCATTGAGCTCACTATCAACGCTAAAAACATCCAGCAAAAAGACTTTAAATGGGAAACCAGCTTTAATATGTCTTTTAACCGCAACAAAGTTATGGAGTTAAATCAAGGCTTATTGGTAGTAAACACCAGTACCCAGCCAATAGCTTTGGGTCATGATATGGATGAATGGTACATGCAAAAATGGGCAGGGGTAAATCCGGCTGATGGCAAACCGCTTTGGGAAAAATTAGACGATCTTACTGGTGTAACCAGTACTTATAACCAGGCTACCAGACAATATACAGGTAAATCGTCAGCGCCAAAGTTTAGTGGCGGATTAACCAATACATTGGAATATAAAAACTTTACCCTTTCGGCTTTCTTAAATTTTGTATATGGCAACTGGGTATATAACGATAGCCGTTTCTATTTCGATAACGACGGGGTGTACGAAAGTTATAATCAACAGGTATTACCTAARGGTTCGGTACGATGGACAACACCTGGCCAAACCGATGCAACCCATCCACAGGCTAAATTCGGCGGTAATCTTCAATCGCATCAAACCTCTACCCGCTTTTTAGAAGATGGAAGTTATTTAAGATTGAGAAATGTAACCGTAGGATACAATTTACCTACCACTTGGTTAAAAAAGGCCTCAATAAATGCAGCCCGCTTGTATGTGAGCGGCGACAACCTATTTACGGCCACCAAGTTTTCGGGTGTAGATCCTGAAGTTGATCTTACTGGTGGTATTTCGTCTTTCAGATATCCAACCAGCAGAAGATTTGTTTTTGGCGTTAACCTAACATTCTAATTATTAATAAGATTATCATGAAAATATACCATAATCACATCATAAAATTCGCCATTGTAGCCAGTGTTATTCTTTCTGCATCTGCATGTCGTAAAACTTATTTCCCCTCTGATAAAGCGGAAGATAGTGGGTTATTAACTACAATCGARGGTAAGCGTACGGCCACCTTAGGTAATTATGCTACCCTAAAATCATTAAACTACGAAAATAATTACCATTGGCTAGCCGAGCTCCCTTCTGATGAAGTAGCTCAGGGGCAAAACTCATCAAGTGATGTAACCAATTTATATAAGTATACCCACCTGGTAAATTCTGCCAATGCAACTGCTTATTTCCAGCAAGCCTATTATGTTGCATCTGCAACAAATAAAATCATTAAGCTTATTCCAGATGGTTCATCTGCTGATTTACTGCAAATTAAAGGTGAAAACTTATTCCTAAGGGCGATGTTGCACTTTAACCTGGTACGCATGTTCGGAAGGCCTTATGCACAGAACCCTACCACCAATGCTGGAGTTCCAATTTTGAGCGAAACGGTAAGTGAAACCGACGCTGCTATAATCAAAAGAAGTACAGTTGCCCAAGTTTACGATTTTGTAATTGCTGATCTATTAAAAGCTGCGCAATGTATCACTGCAGAGAAAAGCAATAGCTTCGCTACAAAAATGGCTGCTTATGCACTCTTATCAAGAGTTTATCTTTATATGGATAACAACGCCAAAGCCGTAGAATATGCCAACCTGGTTATCAGCTCAAACAAGTATCAATTGATGCAGGATGCCGCCTATCAAACCTATTTTAGAGGCGATCCAGAAAAAAATACCGAAAATATCTTTGCCATCAAACACACCAAAACCGAGAACTACGATTATTCAGCTATTGGCTCGTTATACTATAGTGGCGATGCCAATGGTAATGCCTTAGGCCAGGGAGAAAGCGGATGGGGAGAAATATATGCTTCGGTAAAGTATTATAATTTTCTTAATAAATATCCTCAGGATAAAAGAAAAAGCTTTATTTCACCTTTAATCGTAAATGGCGTACAACAGTTAAATACAAAACTAACCCCTGCTGCACCTATTTATTATGTAAATAAAAATAACCTGCAGGAAGGCGTGATTAATTTAACATCACCTGTTTACCTCCGTTTAGCAGAAATGCACCTAAACAGAGCGGAGGCCAATGCCAAGCTGAACAATACGCAATTGGCTTTAGATGATGTGAATATAATTAGAACCCGTGCAGGAATTCCAGCTTATACTTTGACAGATGTTACGCCAACACACAACATTTTAGATATTGTACTGGAAGAAAGATGGTTAGAACTGGCTTTTGAAGGTCAACGGGCTTACGACCTATTTAGAAATAACCGTCCAGTGGTAAGAGATTACCCAGGCACACACTCTACTATTAATGGCTCAGTTAATCAAACCATTAACCCTACTGATGCGCGGGTAATTTATTTTATCCCACAAACCGAAAGAGATAAAAATCCTAATTTATCTCAAAACCCATAATAAAAGACAAATTTCATATTATCAAAAAACAAAAGCCTTTCAATCCTGAAAGGCTTTTGCTTTAACTAATGCTTACGGTATCTACTAAGAATTATCCGCTAGCTAAATGTAAAACTTTTGTATTGCGTTACACAGCAAGATATATTTTATGAACGAATTATGATAATTACATTAAAACGAGATTAGAATTGGCAGTTCATTCGTCATTGGTTCATTAGTTGGCATGATGCAGAAAAGCATTCCGTGTTAATTTGTGGCTAAAAGTTTATTAAAGTATAATCATAAAGCACTTTGTAATGGGCTTGTTGTTCTTATCTTTGTGAGCAATTTTGGCGTTGCCATTATTTGGTTGGGTAAAACAGTCTGTAAGAAAAACTGTTAACCTTCCTTTAATATCAATCTTAGTATTAAACTACTTTAAAAACAACACATTATAATGTCAGACGAGAAAATAATCTTTTCAATGGCAGGTGTAAACAAAATTTACCCTCCACAAAAACAGGTTTTAAAAAATATTTACCTTTCTTTCTTTTACGGTGCCAAAATCGGGGTTATTGGTTTAAACGGCTCTGGTAAGTCATCTCTTTTAAAAATCATTGCCGGTTTAGATAAATCTTACCAAGGCGAAGTGGTTTTCTCACCAGGTTATTCGGTCGGTTATTTAGCACAGGAGCCGATCTTGGATCCTGAAAAAACCGTGCGCGAGGTGGTTGAAGAAGGCGTTGCCGAAGTAACTGCTATTTTAAAAGAGTACGAAGAAGTAAACGAAGCTTTCGGCTTAGAGGAAAACTACTCAGATCCTGATGCCATGGATAAACTGATGGCCAGACAAGGCGAACTTCAGGATAAAATTGATGCATTAGGTGCCTGGGAAATTGATTCGAAATTAGAAAGAGCTATGGATGCCTTGCGTTGTCCTGATCCTGACACTAAAATCGGTGTATTATCAGGCGGTGAGCGCCGTCGTGTGGCCATGTGCCGTTTATTGCTTCAACACCCTGATGTATTATTATTGGATGAGCCTACCAACCACTTGGATGCCGAAAGTATCGATTGGTTAGAACAATTCTTACAAAATTACGAAGGAACCGTTATTGCAGTTACCCACGATAGGTATTTCTTAGATAATGTTGCCGGATGGATTTTAGAACTAGACCGCGGTGAAGGTATTCCATGGAAAGGAAATTACAGCAGCTGGTTAGATCAAAAAGCAAAACGTTTATCGCAGGAAGAGAAAACAGAAAGCAAGCRCCAGAAAACATTAGAACGCGAGTTAGAATGGGTACGTATGGCACCAAAAGCACGTCATGCAAAATCTAAAGCACGTTTAGCCAACTACGATAAATTAGCTTCAGAAGATGGCAGAGAAAGAGAAGATAAATTGGAACTTTTCATCCCTGCTGGACCTCGTTTGGGTAATGTGGTAATTGAAGCAACAAATGTTACCAAAGCTTATGGCGATAAGGTATTGTTCGATAATTTAAACTTCTCCCTTCCGCCGGCAGGTATTGTGGGTATTATTGGTCCCAATGGTGCAGGTAAAACCACTTTATTCCGTTTAATTACCGGACAGGAAGAAGCAGATGCTGGTACATTCCGTGTAGGCGAAACCGTTGAGTTGGGTTATGTAGATCAGATGCACAACGATTTAGATGCCGATAAAACCGTTTACGAAAACATTACCGATGGATTGGACAATATCCAATTGGGCACTAAAGCCGTTAACGGACGTGCCTATGTTTCAAAGTTCAACTTTAATGGTGGCGATCAACAGAAAAAAGTAGGCATCCTATCAGGAGGTGAGCGTAACCGTGTACACTTGGCCATTACCTTGAAAAAGGGAGCCAATGTATTGCTACTGGATGAGCCAACCAACGATATCGACGTAAACACTTTACGTGCCCTGGAAGAAGCCTTAGAAAACTTTGGTGGTTGTGCCGTAGTGATCAGTCACGATAGGTGGTTCTTAGATAGGATTTGTACACACATCCTGGCGTTCGAAGGTAATTCTGAAGTTTATTTCTTCGAAGGGAACTATTCAGATTATGAAGAAAACCGCAAGAAACGTTTAGGTGATGTTACCCCAAAACGCATCAGATATAAAAAACTAAATTAATACAAAGTCCCGATGAGAATCGGGACTTTTTTGTTTGAGGTGTAATTTGGAAATTATTTTTTAACGTTATCGTCATTCCCGTGCATGCGGGAACCACGAAGTGCTCAGCGAAGCTAATCTTAAAGCCTATTGCATTACAATTATTCATAGGCTTTCTTCTCTCCAAAGGCATTCATGAGCACTACGTGGTTCCCAATCTAGTTAGGAAATCAATGCCAGTTTTTCAAGGCTTTTTTTACTGCAGCATCTGTTACTTCTTCCATTATTTTATAACCTGCAAGGTTTGGATGAACACCGTCAACCGTTAGTTCGGCACGCTGCCCTTTTCGTTCATCTACCAGCGGTGTCCAATAATCTAAAACTGTATAATTTCTTTCTTTGGCGTAGGCCACAATTTTTGCATTTAAGTCCACAATGCTATCGGCCGCTTTAATGCGCTTATTCCATGGATATTCGTAAACAGGCAGGTATTTACAGAGTATCACTTTAATGTGATGCAGCCTCGCCAGTTCTGCCATCGATTTAATGTTATCCATAATTTTATCGATGGTAACATGGCCTGTATTGCCGGCTATATCATTGCTCCCGGCCAAAATGATCACTACCTTTGGTTTAAGATTAATTACATCCTGCCGGAAACGGATGAGCAGTTGTGGCGAAATCTGCCCGCTTATCCCCCTATCCAGATAAGGTTTATCCTTAAAATATTCAGGATCTTTTTGCTTCCAGAATTCGAATATCGAACTCCCTAAAAAAACAACTCTTTTTTCTTTTCTGGTTGGTGGCGGTAAAAGTTCATTTTCTTTCTGGTACTTACTTAATGCAGCCCAATCATCAGCAAAATTCTCCTTTTTAGGTTTACTATTTAACGAATCTGTCTTCAGCTGTGCAAACGAACTGCTTGCAAAGACCAATAAAAAAAAGATTAGGATTTTACTTTTCATGGGATATTCGATTTGAACAAAACGCTAAACTAATTAATTCCCCATTAATTAAATTCTTCTCCGCTTAAATTTAAATTCGTTCTGTTTCTTTTATTGCCAAACTGACTCAGGTTATAACCCAGTGTTGCCTGCACAAAGCGGCTGATAAAGCGTGTCCTGTTTTCGGATATAGAATTGTTGCTGATACTGGTGCTAAAAAGTGAGCCTTGATTAAACAGATCGTTCGCCTGGATAGAAAAAAGGAGTTTATTATCTTTCAAGAAGGAAGTATTCAACCCCATGTTCACCAATAATGGGTTGCCGGCATATAGGTTATAGCCAAAATTTAAACTTTTAGATGCCGATGCATTTACCCTAAAACGTTTGCTTGGAATCCAACTGGCACTGCCATTTAAAGCCAGAACCTGGACATTCTTAATGTTCTGGTTCATTACAGAGTAAGTGTTTGAACTAAAGCTATACGATACACTGCTATTGAAG
>NZ_JBFTQI010000148.1:0-9456 GCF_056398925.1 Pedobacter sp. 01T416_2 | reverse complement strand
ATGTTATATGGTTGGTTTTAGCGCTCCTAATTATTTTGCTAAGTCGTTTAAAGCAAAATATAATGTAGCACCATCCGAATATATGGCAGAAAAAAGGAAGGCCCATAAAGATAAAGACCTTTAAATTAAAACAGAACAAATATCCGAATCGAAGTGAACGAAGTGTTATTAACCAAATCTTCGGGAAATGAAAAAATATCAGCGTTCTTTATTGTCAATATCTTTTTAAAAAGAGGTTGTATCATAAATATAGATTTGTCATCCTGTCCGGAGGACTCCTGTAGAGAGCCTCCCGATTTTCATCGACAGGCTCAACATGACAGCATCTGAGGTGAAATCGCTTTTATGATACACCCTCTTCCATTCAATAGTAGCTACAGCTCTGTTTCTCTACATCCCGTCTGATCGCATTGCAAAAACTAATTTTACATGTCTGAAGGCATTTGTTTCACTCCATTCATTGTCATAGTTTAAACCGTAAGGCCAAAAATGCCCGCCTCCTGTGTGTATTACACCACTAGTGCCATCAAAAATTTTAACAAGTGCAACTGTGTTTGCGCCCAAGAAATCCCCCGTACTGGTATTTGATGTCCATCCGGTGCTTAGGCCTACGCCATAGGTGTGGGCAATTTCGTGCATTGCCGTACGCACATTCTGGTAACTGGTATTTGCACCAAAACGTATGTTTCCGTTGGTACTGCCATCAGCTGTGGGCACACCTGTGTTATATTGCACAGTAAGTGTGCGGGCGGGCCAATTGGCGCCAGCATTATATCTTGCACAGGCGTCATTCATGGCGTGGGTAATTCGGGTGACCACGTCAGCCGGTACCCCTGTACTGTTAAGCACCCAATTCAGTTGACCGCCTGCATTGACCGTTAACAAAGACCATTGCTGGTTTTCTCCGCCATTGTAAGCCCATTGCGCAACATTGGCACCATCAACGATTGACTGGTTGGCAACTTCAAGGTCCTTACCACTGTTTCGGTTAATGATGCGGTAATACCCGTTGCCCAATGAGGTGAATTGCCATTGCTGGTTCGTAGCGCCCGAATAGGTAGATATATTCACATTATCCCCATCAGCTGTTCCCGCCTGGTCTACCTGAAGTCCTTTGGCGCTATGCACACCAATAATTGAATAGTAATCACCAGGAAGTAGGGTCAGGGTCCATTTTTGATTTGTTCCGCCTGTACCGCCATATTGCGAAACATTCGAGCCGTCAGCAGTTTTAAAACCACCAACATCGAGTACTTTTCCACTTTTGCGGTTCACAATATAAAAGGTGCCATTGGTTACGGACAGCGGGGTTTCGTTTGGCGGTATTGCGCTCAGTTTTCCTTTCACCGAAAGCTGATCCTTGCTGTCTGGATCAGGAAGATCGTTTTTTCTGCAACTGCCAAAAAATAAAACAAATCCAAGCATCAATATGCCGGCTGAGGGTAAAGTAAAAGATTTTGTTTTCATAAAATTAGGTAAGAATGAATGAACAGGCATATGAACATGTTCGTTTGGTTATTTAAAGAGGACATATGCCACTCGTTTAGGTGAGCCCCTCTTTTTATGATCAATAAAAACTATTTAATCACCTTGTTTAAAAAGGTTCATCCTTTTAAAACGATCTGGTTATAAGGCTTTTGGTTTATCCCGTAATCACATGCCCATTCCTTGCTGCTGCTGCCTAAACAGCGGTAAGGATTAAAAGAAATTGTAAAAGATACTTCTGGTAGTTTACCAGATTTTTATACTTGGTTGAAACAAATTAACCATAAAAAATGTGCTTGTAGTGAGGGGTAATCTAATATAAATTAGGGGGTAAACTCCTCGTTTTCCTGCTTTATTCCAAGATGTTAAGCTAAATAGGAGAAAGCAATCTTTTATAAGCGTCTTTTTTACGTTTATTTGGTTTGGATTTTGGAGAAATCTGCCTGTTCGCGATCTCGCCAATTATGCGCTATAAATCCATAAAACACATCATACAAAAGAATTGTATTAGAAGGGAAAAAGCTGCGGAAAATCATGGGAATTTCGTGGCTTTTAATGAAGATTTGTGGAACTGAGAGAGACGAGCCTTTCATTTAATTGATTGTACTACAAACTTATTTAGGAATGGCTACAGGTACGCCCATTCAA
Source organism: Pedobacter sp. 01T416_2 (assembly GCF_056398925.1). NCBI lineage: Bacteria > Pseudomonadati > Bacteroidota > Sphingobacteriia > Sphingobacteriales > Sphingobacteriaceae > Pedobacter > Pedobacter sp. 01T416_2. Next base: position 7,323 of record NZ_JBFTQI010000148.1, on the reverse strand, counting down.
TGATTTGTTTAATGGTCTTTTTTATTTCGGCCTGTGCTTCTTCTTTCCTGATATCAACTCCACAGATCAGGCCGTTATTCGTATGAGCAATCATGGTAATGTAATATATACCCCCTATTAGAAGGGCAGCAACCGGCCTGATGTTTTTGTCTTTGCCTTTAAAGTATTCGTCAGTAAGTTCACTAAAAAACTGCTCTCCCAGGGATTCACGTCTCTCATTCAACTCCTCTAATACTTTTGAACTTTCGCACACCCCCCAACTGATGATCTTTCGCATTTCTTCATTTGCAATTAAAGAATCGAGCTGATCTTCCAATAAATGATACAACATTCCTTTGCCCTGATCGCTTCTGTTTTGCTCGATTATTTCTTTTGACTGATCGATATTTGCAGTATAAAAATCGCTATTGTTCAGGTATTCCTTTACCAGGCCTTCCATACTGCCGAAATAATCATAAACCAATTTTCGGTCTACTTCGGCTTTTAATGCTACTTTGCTAACGTTTAAGCCGGTAAAACCGTCGTTTTTTAAGATTTTACCAACAGCGGCCAGAAGTTTTTGTTTTGTCCATTCTTTATTTCTGATGGGGCCGCTCGTAGGTTTTCTTGTCATTCGGGAATTTTGGGTTACAATTTCTTGATCTGGAGATTATCCAAATATATATAATGCAGCGCTAATTGTTCCATCTTTTTCAACAGAACACATTGAGGTGGTACTATTTTGTTGCGTTGCTTTTTAAAAGGACGTATTTTAACTAGTTATCTTTTTACAATGCCATATTCCGGGCATTAGCTATCCATCTCCAAACTTTCTATTTTGGAAATCCGCCAAGACCGGTCCCTTTAAAACTAGCATAACTTAAAAATTAAGATAATATTTTAATCGAATCGTCCTTATTATTAGAGGAAGCTGAACCGTCGACAATTTGTCAACTCATATCAGGGTTACAATTGTCAAGTTTTTTACCAACCTCAAAAACTGTAACATTTTTCAGTATTGGAAACGGTGTTAAACCAATTTAAGCATACCGGTTTACCCGGGCAACGAAATGGTCGATATTAAAGGGCTTTGCTATAAATTCTGCGCCACAGCCCGAACCCATAATTTCGTTCTGGGTAGTGTTGGCAGACATCATGATGATATTAATGACTGAGGTACGTTCATCCATGCGCAATTGCCTGCAGATATCCAGTCCGTTACCGTCGGGCAACATGATATCAAGAATCGCTATATCAGGCAATCTCTGTGAGATCATATGGTTGAACGCCGCAACGGTAGGGCAGCCATTTACTTCATAGCCTTCTTCGGACAGGATATAACTGACCACCTCACTGATATCCGCGTCGTCCTCCAGGACATAAACTAATTTTTTGCTCATTTGTGTTTGTCTTTGTTATATTAGATTTAATGTGTATGTTACAGACTAGGGACTGCAAATTTAAATGCAGCACCTTTGCCGGGCTCGCTTTCCACCCATATCCGCCCTCCATGGCGTTCAATAATCTCCTTGGTAATGTAAAGGCCCAGTCCAAGTCCGGATATATTCCGGTCCTTTTCTCTTACCCTGTAAAACTGGCTGAATATATGGATCTGTTCGGTCGCAGGAATCCCTGCGCCATAATCTATCACGGAAATAATTATTTCATGGTCATGGTTTACAGCCGTTATATTAATATCCCGGGAGTGGGGCGCATACTTTACTGCATTACCAATCAGGTTTGTGATTACCTGTTCCATCCGCATTTTATCTCCCTGCAATACAAGGTCTCCTTCGCGGGTATAAATATAATTGTGTCCGGGAACGGTCTGCTCAAATGTTTCGCAGATATCACCGATCAGTGCACCAAGGTCCAGCCGTTCAAAATTGAACTGTAATTTGCCAGCCTGGACTTTGGAAATGTCAAACAGGTCGTTTATAAGGATATTGAGTTTGTCTACCTGCTTGATCGCCTTGTCTAAAAAAACTTTGTTCAGACCATCCGAAGCTGTTTTTTGAAGCACCTGAAGAAAGCCGCTCATAGAGGTAAGTGGTGTTTTGAGTTCGTGGGAAGCCAAGGCTATAAATTCATCCTTTTTAAGGCTAAKGGTTTTAACCTCTTCAAAAAGTTTAGAGTTATCGAGTGCTATGGCTGCCTGAGAAGCAACCCCAACCACCAGATCTTCATGATCCTGCAGAAATATGCCAGGTTCTGGGTGACCAAAGAAAAGTCCGCCGATTACTTTCCCTGTTGAGGAAATTACAGGTACGGCCAGATAACTGACCACAGGGAGGTGTCCATCGGGCATCCCAAAATGGGGAGCCATTTTGCCATAACGTTCATCTTTTCTGATGTTGTCTACACGCACGACCCCCTCACCACTAAAGGTGGTGTGGAATACTGCTGTATTACGGGGCATACCAAATTTTTCAAACGCCTCACGGGGAGCGCCCGATAGCGTATAGAGCATGTAAGATTCACCTTCCTCATTGATTTTATTGTAAAAGAAAGCGCCAAATGCCGCCCCGGTAAGTTCTGTTGTCGCATCGGTCACTTTCTGCAAAATGACATTAACATCCAGTTGTTCACTGATGCTCTTACCTATCGAATTCAGGATCATGAGCTTTTGGGAGTTGCTTTTTAAGGCATTTTCTGATTCTCTCTGGGCAGTGATATCCCTGGCTACCTTTGAAGCGCCAATGATTATCCCATCACTGTTCTTGATCGGGGAAACTGTTAAGGAGACCTGGATTTCCTTGTTTTCCTTGCTTATCCTTATGGTTTGAAAGTGGTCTATTTTTACACCTCTTTTGATACTGCCTATGATACGTTCTTCCTCATCAAGACGGTCTGGCGGGATCAATAGAGAGATGTGGCGGCCAATGGCTTCATTTTCGCTATAGCCGAAAATATTTTCAGCCCCTTTATTCCATGTGGTGATTATGCCCGCGAGCGTTTTGCTTACGATGGCATCATCGGAACTCTCCACTATGGCAGCCAATGCGGCCTGCTTTTCATCGGCAAGTTTTTGGGCTGTAATGTTACGTGCAATCTTACTTACCCCAATAATGCGGCCCTGCTTGTTCCTTATGGGTGATACGGTAAGCGATATAGGTATTTCAGTTCCGTCTTTGGCCAGGCGTACTGTCTTGTAATGTTCGATTCTTTGGCCTGCTCTTACCTTATTGATAATGTAATCTTCTTCATGTATCCGGTCTTGAGGGATGAGGATGGTAATGTGCTTCCCGATTACCTCTGATGCAGAATAGCCAAAAATTCCTTGTGCTCCCTTGTTCCAACTGGTAATGAAACCATCCAGCGTTTTAGAGACAATTGCATCTTCGGATCCTTCAATAATGGCTGCCAGTGTAGCTTGCTGTTCATCAGCGGTATACTCATCTGAAATGTCGCGGATCATTTGGGAAATGCCTATCAATTTTTGCTCAGCATCAGTAATCGGAGAGATGGTAATGGAAACATGCAGGCCTTCCCCGGTTACCGATCGGCGTATGGTACGGAAATCATGGACTTTCGCACCACTCCGCACAGTATCCACTAAGCGCTCATACTCTTCAAAAACGGCTTTTTCCATTATTCCGGAAACTGCCTTTCCGATCTGCTCCTTGGTAAAACCGAACAGTCGCGCTGCCGCTGGGTTTATATGTGTAATTTTAAAATCAATGTCATGGCAGATTACTGCGTCTTCCAAGCTTTCAAAAATCGACTTAAAGGTAAACAGTTGATTTAGGGAAGTTAAGTCCATACTGGGCGGCAATTATTTAATTAAAGGAGGTACATTCACATTAATACCCGATCTATGTCAACAACCCTGAGCGATAATAGTTTTAAGAATAAAAAAATGCATCCCTTCATGGGCAATATATTTTAGCCTTTTTGATTAAATCCATTGACGCTGAGCTGGTGTTATGCAAAAATAAAAATTTCTTTAATTTGAACTAAATGTGATTTTTGAATAATTATACGAGTTTATTATTAAAATCGCCTTTGCTTTCGGGAGGTAGCGTTTGATGATTAAACAAAAGTGATCTGTGGTTTGATTTAATAAATGAATGGAATTTCCCTGACCATTTGGCCAGGGAAACGCAATTTTTAATAAGATACAAGTGTTGTAATGCTTGATGCAGAAAGGTTAATGCCAAAGCTTCCGCCCGAAACCGCGAAGCTGTTTGAGCCAAGATTTGTTGTGCTTGTTGTAAAATAGCGGTTGAATCCATTAACTGAAATCCCCGTATAGCTAAAGGGCTGATAAGTAACAGCTGTATTTTGGTTGATGATAACAAGCACTAATTTTGTCCCACTTTTGTATGCAGTAACATAAACACCAGTGCTTGGATTTGAAGTACAACTGATTTTGGTATATCCCGGGCGGACATATCTGGCGTAATGTGCCATGATGTAACCTAATTTTTGAATATTGCCACTTTCGCTGATCGGTCCGTAACTTCTTCTGATATACCACCATACATATGCACTCCATCCTGCATTCATACAGTCATGGATTTCTTTGGCTGCTGTCATTGCATTTGGCCAATCTTCCCCGCTTATGCTCGAATTGGTATAATGTTCGGTCATCCACACTGGTTTGCCAATATTCCCCAGGTTATATGGCGTTTTACCATAAATGTGGCCGCATACAAAACTGGTTTTTGATTTTGCAGTTGCATTACTGAGATAGGTATTAATATAAGTCTGGTTCATTTGAAATGGTTCAGGTGCCATAATCGGTGCGCCGCAATTGCTGCCCTGTGCAGCAACAAAGTCGGCTACTTCCGGAGCTGTAAGTTCCATAGATTCGTAGTTGACCTGATAATCCGGCTCATTCGTGGGACTAATGGCGGCAAGGCCGCCAACTGCACTATTGAACGCACTTAAATGTGCGGCATAGGCAGAATAAGAAGCTGTTTTGATTTTGCCACCTACTACGCTTCCATTGGTCTTCATCGATGCGGGTGCCGACCATGCTGAGGCGATAGCAGAGCCCCCATATGACTTGCATGCATCAATAGTTGCTTTTTCAGCAGAAAACTCTGTGGAGGAATTTGGGACACGTACGCGGACGATGCTTAAACCGATGCCGTTTGTAGGTGAAAATGCTGTACTTCTTTGGGTACTTGTCAAGTCCCCCGTCCATGCCACAATATTGGCTCCACCGAACCCTTTTATAGACTGTTGTACAGTAGAGGCGTTAATTTCGGCAGTACCCTGTACGGCGAGCGCTGCCATGCTTCCCTTAACGGAGTCCGATCTGAGCGCTGTGATCGTTTTTTGCGGAATTAACAGTTCTGCATCGTTGATTTGATTTTTTGAGCAGCCGGCAAATAATAGTGCTGCAGTGAGCACACATGAAATTTTGTTTCTCATAAGTAGATTTGGTTAGTGATTTAATTAATCAATTTTAAATAAATCAAGTGTTAGCGGATACTTCATATGGTTTTTTTTCTGACACATATGTTGAAAGACTAAGGTTTTGTTGCCCTCCCACATCAAGGGGATTAGCGTTGCTACATTTAACTAGAGGGATTTATTTGTCAGATTTGAACAGAAAATTTAAATTTGAATAGATGAGCAAACGAGTGTTTGATGATTCCTTTAAGAAAGCGTCTATAGATTTATCCAATAGCCGAGGGGCTATAAAAGAGATTGCTGATGAGCTGGGCATCAGCCAGAACCTTTTGAGCAAATGGAAACAGGATGCAACAGAATCCAAACAGTCTCTTCAGTTCTTACGGAAGATCAGAAACTGAGCAGGAAACTGCAAAAGGAGTTGAAGGATGCCTAAATAGAACGCGATATATTAAAATAGCCAATAATGTAGATATTTAATTTATGTCTTGTCCATATGTTGTCAAATAACCAATACCAATCTGGCAGTGCTACCCGTTTACGCAGGCTCATTGCCTTGCTTACCGTTTTGCAGACCAAGCGAATTGTAAACGCAACTGATCTTGCAACCCGGTTTAAGGTTAGCACAAGAACTGTTTATAGAGACATCAAGCTGTTGGAGGAGGCCGGTGTTCCGGTTTTTACGGAAGAAGGAAAAGGATTTTCGTTGGTTGAGGGTTATAAAGTCCCCCCATTGTTGTTTACAGAAAGCGAAGCAGCTGCTGTTATCACCGCTGAAAAACTCGTTGCCGGTAATAACGATGATTCACTGGTTAGAAATTACCGCAATGCGACAGACAAGGTAAAAGCTGTACTGCATTATGCGGAAAAAGAGAAAATGAACCTCCTCTCTGAACGTGTAAAAGTGTATGTTAATAACGACGAGAGGCCATTGAGTAGTCATTTAGCTGAGTTGCAACAGGCACTAACCGATTATAAGCTCATTAAAATCCAATACTGTGCTTTAAAAGAAAATGAAATTACAGAGCGTGTGGTTGAACCTTTTGCTTTGTTTTATGCAGCAAACAAGTGGTTGTTACTTGCCTTTTGCCGGTTGCGCAAGGATTACCGTTTTTTTAGGGTTGACCKGTTCCAGTCCTTTCATATCCTTGCCGAAAGATTTGAGCCACATAAAATGACGATCTCCCAATACCTCAACAGACTGGCAGAAGAAAGCATACATCCCTAGCGCTGCAGCTTTTTTTGTTTATTTCAGCTTCTTAATTTGTCTAAGCACACACCGGTTAATAAAAAATCCGAAGTTGAAAGCACCTATGACAGAGAGTTGTCACACTAGCTTGTAGTTTTGATCTATTACGAAATTTAACCTATAGCATTATGAACATCATCTCTGGAGGAACAGGGCAGATCGGATCTGCCTTAGCTAATGCCTTGCTCAAAAGCGGCGAGGCGGTAACCATTATTTCTCGAAGCTCGAAGTCTGCAGCTGATTGGCAAGCTAAAGGAGCAAAATTTGCAGTTGCAGATATTTATGACACTGAAGGTTTGCACGAGATCTTTCAAACTGGAAAAAACATTTTTATATTGAATCCGCCTGCTGATCCGTTGACAGACACGGACCTTCAGGAAAGGAAAACGGTCGCTTCCTTAGTGGAAGCCTTAAAAGGAACACTGGCAGAAAAGATAGTTGTTGCCTCGACGCTAGGGGCACAGCCTGGCAGCAGGATTGGTGATCTCAATACGTTATATGAGCTGGAGCAAGGGATAGGGGCTCTTGGATATCCTTATCAGATCATCAGATCCGCTTATTACATGAGCAATTGGGCGTCATCGTTGCCGATCATAAAAGAAACCGGTGAACTTATATCGTTCTTTCCCAAAACGCTTAAAATACCGATGGTCGCGCCTCGTGACATCGGGGAATTGGCGGCAAAGTTTATGACAACCAAGAACGGACCGGAGTTGAATGCTATGTTAGGC
>NZ_JBFTQI010000147.1:0-9517 GCF_056398925.1 Pedobacter sp. 01T416_2 | reverse complement strand
CCTGATAGTAGTAGACATATTCGGCCACATCTATATTGTTATTGTTTTCATCAGAAATCGACTCTTCTCCAATATTGAGTAATTTTGCATTTCCTGAGAGTTCGAATTTGGACGTATCATTTTTATATGATATTTTAAAATTAAGATTTTTCTTTGCCATATTGATATAAAGTAGCTCTCGCTCCGAATCCTTTTCAAAAAGCAATACCTTATCATAGCCCAAATGATCAATTTTCTCTACCTTAGGTATAGATACTGGATCTTTAGAGATGATGCTATTTTGTGTTATCACAGAATTGTTATTAATATCATGATTTCCGATATTTTTTGACGAATTCTCACAACCTGCAAAAACCAAGGTTATAAGTGCCATATAAAAGTTTTGTTTCATTAATCTTTTATTTTTTTGCTTTCACAATATTTAGGCTAAAAATCACTAATTTCCCAACTTTAAAATTTGTTAAGCCAAATTATTTTTTTCCCAAAGGCAATTATATAATCAATATTAATTATACCAAACCTTTATTTACAGAATCCACCTAAATAGACTTCTCATGAAAAAATTAACTTACGAAGAGCAAGCTGAAAATCTCTCGAATATTATAGATATTGCTATTCTTGCTATAGAGTCTCAAGCTCCAAAAGAATGGAGTGAAGTTAATAAAAAGCATATTATTAACACATATTTAGATTGGAAAGATCAATTATTGAACCCAAAGCCTGAATTCCATAATATTAAAAGTCTGAATTATCTATCTAATGATATTTTCGTCTATTTTCAAGAAGGTTCAGGCGAAGCGGTTAATTTCTTCTGGAACAAAGTAAATCACCTCCAACTTGGCTTCAAACGTAAAAACAATTTGGTTAAAATATTAAAAAGAGGAAAAATCAATAATCAGTTTGAATATGATTATGTCATTGATGTAATTGTGCCATACCAGCAAGAGCATCTTATTAGTGATATAGAAGTAATAACACTAAACCAACTCATTAAGAATTATGAAAAATCAGGAAAAAAGATATAATATCTTTTTTCCTGATTAATATGCCTAAAATATAAATCTAGAAGCTTCTTGGATGTACTTACCTATATTAGGATTATTGGGGCCGATTCCGTTAATGCTATTAGCAGAAATCCCAAGAGATATGTAATGATTTATTTGTAGCTGTTCACTACCTCTGATAAACCAGTATGAAGGGTCTAAAGCTCTTGTCGAGTATCCCCCTGGAATTCCGGCGGGCACAAACGAAGAAAGCACAGCTGGGCCAAAACCTTTCATATGATGGTTATAATCTCTTTCTTTGACAATTTGATCTGGAAATCCTGTACCACTACTCCTACCCACGTACACCTTACCAGCACTGCTTGTTTTAGTATAAGTGACGTAATAAAAGTCACGTCCATTATGGTCAGATTTAAAATAAAGGTATGTACCAGCCAAAGCAGCAGCAGCTCCGTATCCAACCCATTTAGGTAAAACAGCATCTGTAGGTTCCAATATTAGAATATCTGCAGAGATAAATCCTAATGTAGCTTTAGCCAAACTTGTAGCTATATGTTTATCGTCCGTTTCAACAAATTTCCTACCAATATTTATTGTGGACAGCTGACCTGGCCCACCATAACTTGGATTTCCGTTATTATCAATCCAGTATCCACTTTTACCTTTTCGCTCTCCATATGTCATTTTTCCAGACTGGCCATATTTAACTAGGTCTCCACCCCAGTCAGAATAACCATCCGCCAATAAATTCCTATAGGTATCGCTTCCAGTCCAGGGATTCCAATCATTATATGTCATTCCATCACTCCAATGGTTACCCGACCCGGGACTTACCCTCCCGTAGCCCCCATGCATCCCTCCATAACTTTGTGTTGTTGGATCTGCCTGGTCACCCAATGGATCATTGAACATCACCGGATTATCGAAAGAATAATGATAAGTACCAAAACTCTCGCTTGCCTCGGCCATCGGGTCAACCGCAATAAACCTGCCCAGCGCTGCATCGTACATCCTATAAAAGGTCTGTTGCAAATCGGGCATATCCCCAAAGTCATCCTGCCATTCCGCTCCAGAGTTATATAGGTTTTTGTTCGCTGCTGTCGGCAATGCATTGCCCGGCATGCTCAAACCAAAAGGATAATAACTGTTTTCCTGCCGTACCACTGCTACACCGCCCTGCTCTTCAAAACTTACCCGTGCATTGCCCTGCTGATCCTGGATGATGTACTCCGGTTTCAGACTGCCAGCAGCATTCCTCACCCTTCCCTCACTCATACCAAAATAGGCCAGCGTTCCATTCTCGTAAACAAACCCCTCGATGTAATCGGTTGTTTTTACCAGGCTTCCATTATCGACCGCCTGCTTACGGATTATCGCTCCACCTGCATCATAGGTATAATCGATATACCTGCCAGAAGCGGTATTTATCGTAATCCTTTCTGTACGGTTAAGAATATTGTAAGCTAACGTAAGCCCCTTCTTGGTATCAGTGGTTAGGTTTCCGTTATCGGCATATATGTAAGGATCTCCAGAACCGGTAAGGTTCTTGAAACCGAATACATTGTAGCTTCCCCCTGCTCCATCGCTTACATTGGCAAGCCTGTTGCCATCGTAACTATAGTTCAAGTCATCAACAGCGGTAATACTGCCGTTCAATATCGCATTGCGCTGTAAAGATAATATATTTCCGTTCAGGTCATATCCGATATTTTTTTCATCAAAAGCGCCAATATTTCCCCAGCCATTGCCCGCCTGGCGGTCGGCGTAATTCGCGGCCGTTAGCCTGAGCAGGGCATCATAATTAAAACGGTAACTTCTTTCGTTGCCACTGGTGACCCCTGGGGCATTTGTCTTCCATTTCACCGCCGAGACCATTCCATTATAATATCCGGTATTTCCTATCCCCCCATCGCTCTGCTCATAAAGCAGTTCCATCCCGAATACATCATTTGCATCATCATTCCTGCTATCAACGGACAGTTCACTGTTATTGATACTGGTCAATTGCCCCCTGATGTTGTAACGGTAATCTACCGACTGCAGGTAACTCCCCCCACCATTGGTGCTATGGAGCTTTTTATCCACCAGTTGCCCGATTTCATTATATTCATAGGCCGCCACACGTATAGCTGCCGCACCGTTATAACTTTCATCCACTGTTTTCAGCCTGTCCATATGGTCAAAGGCATACGCCGTCTGTACGGTGACTGTTGCAGCAGCCGAATGGGTGATTTTGGTCAGTGTTGTTTTACCTGTAAAATCACGCACAAAGGTTTTAACAGAAGCCAAATTGCCATTGAGCTGGTTATTGCCAATCGTCTGGATCACCTGCCCCTTGCGGTCATAAAACATCACTGTGCTCAGCCAGATATTGGAAAGCCCTGTACCTACCGTACGTTTACGGATGACTGTTGGTCTACCACTGATATAATCAGATGCGGTAGCTTCGCCTCCAAGCCCTTGGGCCTGGTAGGTATAATCAGCAGAACCGTTACCATCCAGATCATAATTATCAAAGTAACTGTAGGCCAGCGGTTCGATATTGACTGTGGGAAAGGTATTGTTGGTATAATAACCCGTGCCCGCATCACCATTGCGAGCCTCAAAATAAATATTGTTGTAATTAAGTCCCGATACATAGGCCTGTAGTGCGGCACGGCCGTTCCCATCATTATAGATCCCCTGACTTATAGGGCTCTGTCTGCTATCGTATTTGATGTAGTTCCATTTCCCCATCGTGCGCAGGTTTCCATCCTGTGCCARTACCAGCCTGTCCATCCGGTCATAGATCATATAAACCGCCGAACTTCCCGGTACTGTTCTTTCCACCTGTCTGCCTTTTTCATCGTACACATAACTGAAGATCAGTTTGGCTACATCAGGCTGTGCCAAAGAATAGTTGCCAACCGATTCCATCAGTGCAAAAGCCTTTGGCGGCACAACAAAAACCAGCTGACCAAGGTCGTCATAAACATAACCGGTATTCAGCCAGCTTACACCGCCCTGACCCAGCCATTGGCGTTTAAATACCGTCTGCCCCATTGCATCGGTATACACAGTCGTTTTTGCACCGTTCTCATCGGTCACGGTGCTTACGCTTAATGTGCCTGCGGTCCATGTCCCCCCGTCGCTGCCATCAGGCTGCCACCTGCGCACCGTTTCGGAAGAAAGGTTTGTGCCGTAAGCCATTGTTTTATAATGCTCACCAGGCTGGAAACCAGTCCCCACAGATCCCTGCTGCAGCACGCGCTGCAACGGGCTGTTCTCGAACACCTGCTGTGAAAAAGGACTGGCATCGGTAGCCGTCTTCTGACCGGAAGTATTATAAAAAGTATTCTGTTCAGTGGCTGCATTGCCCCTAAAGGCTGCATTATTGTTCGCCGAGGCATAAGGCAGGTAGCTTGTGCTTTCCCTTCCCATATTGTCATAACTTTTATGCTGGATCAGGTCCTTTCCGTTCGGGCTGCCCCCAACAACGATTACCTGCTGGGCACGCCCGAAACCATCGCCATAGGTCCTGGTCACCTGCTTTTCTGTTGGACCCAAGCCGTTCAGTTGCTGCTCGGTGAGCACGCCTGCAACTTTGACTACCTCCTGCTGCACGAAAGTTCTGTTCTGGGCAGATGCTGACAACATACCCAACCAGACATTTAAGCATATAAAAACGGAGAAAACGATATATCTTTTCATGATTGTCTTTAGATTTTTGAATTTATTCTATTTCCGAAACCGGACATACCTGGGCGTCTGTTGAAACACTAAGCCTGGCTTTTCCTGTAAGATCAATAGTAAAGTCATAGGTGTTTTTTCCAGGCTCGGAAGGCATACAATAGGGCATTGGATTTGAATAGTCAGGCCCATAGGTTGTATAACGGACACTTTTATAACCGGAAGGGTTTGAACTACTGTAAGCACTTGATGAGGTGCCAATCCTTAAAGTATAAACGCCCGGTGCAATTGTACTTGTTCCTGCGCTGAGCTGGCTTTGGGTAAACTGCGCTACGATCTGATTACTCGCATTAGAGAAAGTGAGTATGATATCTCCCGATAGAGAAGAAAGCTGCGTAGAGGTTACCTGGGCCTGAGATACAACCACGTTCGTGCTAACGGTAACTGAACCATAATAAGGTGAAGATTTAGTTACGCTTGCCGTGTAACTGCCCACCTGTGTATAGGTATGCCTTAAATCATTGGGACCAGAAATGGTAACTACTGGGCTTCCATCCCCAAAGTTGAGGGTATAAGTCAACCCGTCCGCTGTAGACACAGGATAGTTAGTTAAACTAAAGTAGACCGGCTCATTCACAAGTTGGTTCTGGGCCGTGTAAAAACTTGGCGCAAACTGATCCTGGTTCGTACCCAGGATGTAACTAGTTTTCTGCACAATATTCCTGTCCTGATCAAATACATATTTTATCCGGTTTGCACTGTCATAACCAAACTGCGCAAACACCCCGTTTGCACCAGATGTCGCAAGCTTATTCTGTGTGGTTACATCATAAGAGTTCGCTTGCACATCGGCTTCCTCTGGTCTAAAAACCACATCATCAATTAGCAAAGCTGCCGATCCCCATACCCTAAGCCTGAAATCCTGATTCATTGCTTCAACAGGTATCCTCAGCTGGTAATACTTCCAATTGCCAGCAGCTATACCTACCGTATTGGAAACCACCTGGCTGGTACTATTGTTGGTAATAGAAATATTAAGGGTATTGGCCGTGCCAGAATTTATCCAGGCAGAAAAAACATAGGCTACTGCACCTGTTTTTTTCTTCAGTTCTTTATATAATACTGCTGAAGGCCCTGTAACCACACTATATTTACCGCTATGGGCTGTCACGGAAGACTGGCCGTTAGCTTCGAACCATAAGCCTGTAAGACTTCCTTCCTCAAAATTGCTATATAATACTTCGTCATGCCTTGCATTTGTAATGCTGGCTAAAGGCAATCTAGAATAATCGTCATATAAGGCTGAGCTCGAATGCCCTTTACCATCATTTGCAGAAAGGAGCTGTCCGTACGAATTGTAATCTGTAAAATTCCCGGTCGTATAATACCTTGCATCACCCGTAAAATTGCCCGACTGGATGTTGGATGGCTGAAAGTCCGTAACACCTGCGCTATTTCTGAACACCAATGTTTTGGAAGGCTGCTCAGCACCAGGGTTAAATACCGCAAATTTGGTCAGGCTTGCTGAAACGGTCCTGGTGATTCCGCTACGTTCTATCTGGTTGATGCTCTCAATAGGAACATTGATATTTTTCAGCGCCATGCCCTTTAGGGCAAGTGCCGCCGAATCAACTGCTGTAGATACATCGTAGTCTTTTGTGTACCTGGTGAGCACGCGCAGCAGTTTCCCGTCTCCATTCTGGGACTCCACCTTTGTTGGATAAATATGCCCGTTACCCTGATAGAAATAACTGCTTGTACTTTGCTGCTGCTGGCCGCCTGCCACATCAAAACTGAAGTCCTGTTTTTGCTGGACCGTACTTTCTACCCCGGTAAGTATGTTGTATTTGGCATAGGCGAGTACCCCGTTATTGTATTCCCTTTTAAATGCCGGGATATACTGGGCGCTGCCTACTCTGGAAAAGCTGTAAAGCGTTTCCGATAATTTCTGACCAGCTTCATTGTATACCGCTTCCCTTGTTGGCATCCCCCTTTCAAAACCAATATCCATATTCGGTACGAAAGGATACAGATCCCTATCGTTGTTGAGCGTACCACCCGTTCCGTTACATCCGGCTATATTGGTAATCACCCTGCTCCAGTCCAAACCAGCAGTCAGGTCAAAATGTGTGGCAGGAAGAGAAAACTCGGAAGTCATATAACCTTGTCCGGTAATACTTTCCTTAAAAAAACCATACATCACCCCATCATCAACCTCAGAAAGGTCTTCATCGGAGCGTACAACCGCGTTCTTCCAGTCAGCTTCTGGATTAGCGCTGAACGATTGAGGCCTTATAAAAGCAAATACCGGTAGCGATAGTGCCCTCCCGCTCGTACGGCCTGTTATAGGATCGGTATAACTGTAGCTTACTATCTTTTGAACCCCAGGATTTGTCGCATCATGAGTAGTCAGTTTCTTTACCCGTATTCCGGCCGCATTGGCATCTGCACCAGCCTGCGGATCAAAATAGGTATTGGATTCATATTCAATTTCAGTAGTCCCCCCGTCAAGCATACTCACTTTGGAAAGACTCCCGCTGATCAGTGCAGCGGGGTAAACCGCCCTTGAGTTCCCACTGAGGGAATAGGGATAGTATCCGCTTAACGTAGGAACCGGCTCATACCGTAACCGCTCCATACCAGCTGTTGCAGGATTAATATACACCTCGGGCAAAAGCGAACTGGCTGTAGAGGCATTATAATAACCCCACCGGTCGAGCTGCTTCGAACTTGAATCGGGTAGAGAAGTATATACTGTGTTAAAGCTACCCACCGAAAGACCGTTGTAATCAAAACGATAACGTACCTGGCTTTCTTCAGACGCTTCCCTGAATTCCTTTAAAAAATACCGCTTATAGTTGACATTGGACACCCATGCTTCATGATAAGCCAGTGACCAACCGCGGCCCATGCCATAAATACTCTGAAGGAGCGGCATATAAGTATTGGCATTGTAGGAATAAGTAAACCCGAATTTTGGAACCCCGGTGGGCGCGTCATCCGTGATATAGTCGATCCCGGTAAGCATATACGTAAAATTGCCATCTTCCACATAAAACTGAGTGGTCTTATTCGTAGAATTACCGATATAAAAGTCAAAATATTTCCTACTTACCCGGTAATAGTCATTATATTTACCATAGCTGAAAGTAACTTCATTCCCCTCATTGTCTTTTATGGAAGTCAGGAACCATTTTCTTCTGAAGTCTACCGACTGGGAGACCTGAAATTTCCGCTTAAAAAACTGTATTGCAGATGCATTTGCAGAAAACGCTTTGCGGTTGACCAGTTCAGAGGTGTTAAATTCGTAAGTAATCCCCTTGTCGCTTATAATCTTGAAGTGTTCTATACCAATATAATCCGTAGTATAGCTTACCTTAATATCCCTGTATGGAATGGTTCTGGGCTGGTGGTTTCCATCGAAGACAAGCTTACAGGAAAGGCCCGGCAGATTGATATTGAATACATCCGGTTCAGTGTCCGAAAGATCTCCAAAATTGCTGTTGATATAGGACAGGTCCGCATCCTCATCACCACAGGTCCCTGCATTTCCATCGTTGGCAATGGAAAAATTACTGATCTTTGAAGCATTGTTATTGTAAAGCCATCCTTTTGAGTTATCGGCCAGGTCATCGGGTACATCCCTCAGTTCGCGGGTAATCACCCCTCCGGCCGAAAGCTGCCAGTTCATCCCCGCAGCGCCTTCAATATCCTTTGCCCTTACCCCGTTACCATAGTAAAAAAGTGAAATTGGTACAGCAATTTTCCCTCGAGTAATCGTATACACCGGGATATTGATCGTCGCCGCCCCAGACAACTGGCTTACATTGACAATCTGCGCATTGGATATGCCAATCTGGAACAAAGGCACAGCCAGACAGATGAGCTTAAAAAGAGCTTTTAGGTTTTTCATGAAATATTGTAATGATTGATGAGCGGTTTGCGATGTCTGCGAAGTGTTCTCCGGAACATATTAATCCGTGCGTCAAAATCGGATAAAAATCAAATTTTGGGAAATCTTTTTGATGAACGATGCTTTTTTTAACATGAACGTGCGTTTTGAGGTGACGAAATTTTCGTAGATAATAGTTTTGAAACTGAACTTATTGCTTAAACATTGTTATACTCCATATACCAATGTTAGTAGCGGCTGAAATGTTATATTTGCCTAACTGTTTCAATTAATGCCCCCAAATACCACTTCAGTCGGTATTGAGATGCGCGCACCATTCACTTCCCCGCCCGCCTTAGCTAAATTACCTACAGCATTCTCCATCGGTAGTTCCGCAGGCATAAAAGTTGTATTCTCCAAGAAAATAGTACTAAACCCCTCTAAGCCATCTAAATCTATTTTACTTGATGGAGAGTTTGATCCATATTGATAATTACTCATCCAAGGAAAAGACTCCGAGTAAAAATCCGCTGATTTAAAACGTCCGATCACCGGATCATAGAACCTCGTTGTATAGTCATATTGTTCAAGTTCTTCCTGAAATTCTTTACCATTATAAAGATACTTATTCGTCCCCCCACTTGCAGGTTTTCTTAATCCAAAGGCATAGTAATCGTCCCTCTGTATCGGTTCCACTGTACCCGATACCGGGTTTTTCAGAAAACTCGCCCTTACATTTCTTAAATGGTCCAACAGGTTATATTCATAGCTATAACTTCCATTGCTGTTGCGTGCTACTCCATTTTCGTTATAGACATAGCTTCTATTAGTAAACCCGCTGATTGTTTTGAGCTGGTTGCCGACATAGCTGCTATAGGTATTGGTGCCATATTTTTAAACTGCTGGGCGTTTTATTTTCTATTTTGAGACCAGCGACAGGCCTACACCAGCT
>NZ_JBFTQI010000146.1:0-9522 GCF_056398925.1 Pedobacter sp. 01T416_2 | reverse complement strand
GGTCTATCCACTCCCAAACAAAACCGCCCTGTAGTTTAGGGTTGTTCTCAATGGCATCCCAATATTCTTTAAAATTACCCAAACTGTTACCCATAATGTGAGCATACTCGCTCATAATAAACGGGCGTGTTTCTTTATCCTGTTTCGAATAGCGTGGCAGATAATTTGGCGAAGGATACTGCGGAACAATCATATCGGTATTGAAATCGCTCTCCGCTCTTTCGTACTGTACCGGGCGGAAATCTTTTCCTTTAAGCCATTGGTAAGCCTCGTAAAAGTTAACACCGTTACCCGCTTCGTTACCTAAGGACCAGGTAATTACCGATGCATGGTTTTTATCACGCTCGTACATTCTGGTAATCCGCTCAAGATGAGGGATACGCCATTGTTTATCGTTGGCAAAAGTAGTTTCCAAACTGTAATAACGGCCATGCGATTCGATATTGGCTTCATCGATTACGTACAAACCATACTCATCACAGAGTTCCATCCAATAAGGATCTGGCGGATAATGAGAATGACGAACTGCATTTACATTCAGTTTTTTCATCATTTCCATATCTTTTTCCATATCGGCATGGGTTAAAGTATGGCCTTGAGTGGCATTGTGTTCGTGCCTGTTTACACCTTTTAAAAATACACGTTTGCCATTAACCAATAAATCGCTTCCTTTAATTTCTACTGAGCGGAAACCCACGCGTTGTGGAATTACCTCGATTATTTTATTGTTTTTATCTTTTAAAGTGATGTAAAGCGTATATAAATAAGGAATTTCTGCCGACCAGTTTTTCACGTTACTGATCTGCGTTTTAAAAGAAAGATCGGTTTTATAATTGCCCAATACTTTTTGGATTGTGGTGGCATCTTTCCAAACATGAGTTCCTTTTGCATCAACTAAATCAAGTGCTACGAAAAAACTATCTGGACGGCTGTGGTTGGTACGCTGATCGATTTTATAATTTTCTACCGCTAAGTCTACATTTAGCAATCCGTTCGTATAAGTAGCATCTAAATTACCCACAACTTTAAAATCGCGGATATCTAATTTTGGAGTAGAATATAAATAAACCTCACGTTCTATTCCCGATATGCGCCACATATCCTGGCATTCTAAATAGGTACCATCGCTCCATCTGTAAACTTGTAGGGCAATGGTATTTTCTCCTGGCTGAACATATTTGGTAATATCGAACTCTGCAGCCAGTTTACTATCTTCACTATACCCTACTTTTTTACCATTTACCCAGATATAAAAAGCAGATTTAACCGCACCTAAGCTGATAAACACCTGTCTACCGCTCCAGTTAGCCGGAATATTGATTTTCTTTCGGTACGAACCTACCGGATTATTATCCTCAGGAATATCAAATGGAGGGTTCATTTTTGCGCCTGTTAGCTGTCTGCCAGCAAATTCATATGGTTGGTTTACATAAATTGGAAGCCCATAACCATTCACTTCCCAGTTGGCAGGTACTTTAAAATTATCCCAGCCTTTATCATCAAAATCTACTTTATAAAAATCGGTAGGCCGTTTACGTGGGTCTTTTACCCAGTTAAACTTCCAGGTACCATTTAATGATAAAAAATATGCTGATTTTTCTTTGGCTCTTTTAGCTGCTAAATCCTGATTTTCGAAAGAAAAGGCCGATGCCCGCATAGGCAAACGGTTTACCGAAACCACTTCTGGGGTCTGCAGTTCGGAGGGCAGATCTTGTGCACTGATTTGCCCGGCAATAAATAGTGATGTAAATAAAATGGTTAATTTTCGCTTCATTCTGTGTGTATAATTGGTTTGCTGCTCCAAATTACTGATGATTAACTGATAATGATAAAAATGTTTTAGCGCAAACGTTTGAGTTTTAAATATGTTACCGACAAAAGAAATTTTTCGGTTGAAATGCATAGGTATGTCGTTTTGCAAATTGCCTTAAAAGAAAAAACCCGTTGTCGCCACTAGGCAGCAACGGGCTCACTAACTAAACTAACTGCTATTTTAAAAATTCTATTTCAAACTGATTTAAGAAAGGATTACCATCAAAACCAAACTCTGGCAAGATTTTAACATTTAACCAATATAGAGACAAAGCTGCTACATCAGACGATTTTGCAATAATCGATAAATTACTTGTTATCGGCTCATTTACTGCTCCAGGAGGATATAAACTATTAAGATAATCCCAAGTATAGACACCTGATAAGCTTAAATCCGTTCCTCCAGGTATTCTATTCGCAAGAACTGATTCGGCTCCTTCGGCCATTGGCCAAAACCCAACAAGATTAGCATAATTTGGATGTTGGGTAATATTTTTCAAGCCAATATTTGCCTTTATAACAGCATCACTTAAAGCCACATTAAAATATTGCAAGTTAGCTCCATAAAAAGGCGTTGGTGTATCTGTGTCTCCCTTTCTATGCCCTAACCTAAACATCTCTGTATTTGCTAAACTTTTACGAGATAATATATCTAAAGAGCCTTGCAAATTACCATCTACAAACATCTTCAATGTTCTTGCAGTAGGAACTCCTGCCCCATTAACTGTTGTAGCAATAGACATGGTAAGTGTATGCCAATCAGTTCCAGGGTTTACTGTTGAAGACATATCTAATTTTCCATTACCGCCATTTGCTGACCCTCCCGTTGTGATAACAAACTTATCAGCATAATGGCCCCACTGCCATCCAGTTATAGTTCCTCCATCTAGATTTGTACTCTTACTTAAAAATGTAGGGTAGTTAACATTATTAGAGTTAAATTTCGTTTCCATTTGTACGGTTAAATTTTCGGCAAGTCCCGCATCGAACAAACTCGTACTACCATTAACAGGAGTGGCCCTCGAAGTAACAGTTTTAAAAACAACTGAATTAAAACCTGTTTTCAATACCTCTTGTTGCTTTAGATTCTTTTGTGAAACAATTAAAAATCCATTCTTAGGATCAGTATCACTTCCGCCGTGGTTGGTGGTAACAATAATTAACCAATCTTCATTGGTGTAATTTTTTCTCGTTTTTAAAGCGGTAACGATATTACCAACATATTCATCGGCCTTAACAATAGCATTTTTGTAATTAGTATTAGTGGCCAAATAACCACCATTAGCACCAGCAGATTCTACCTCTCTAAAATTTACGATTACGGTGCCAACATTATCTTGTTTAGTTAAGATGTTGATGGTGCTATCTTTAACAGCAATATCTGTACTGATTACTGGTGCAAAATCTGCATTGATTAAATATTTACGCAAATTGTCCCATGGGGTAATTACTGCAGTTTTAACAGCTTTATACTGCGTAATATAATCTAACATATTTCTGTAAGATTTAATTTCAGCATGTTGATTCGCATTAGGATCATTCACCCTATCAAAATTACCTGTACCAATGGAGTGTTTTGAAAAACCAACACCAGTTACCATGGTTGCCCATGATGACACATCATTACTTATACCACTTTTTAGCATATCAAAAGAGTATTTTGATGTTTTCTGTAACTCAGTAATATTTGTTGGTGCAATGGTTTTAATTTCACTGCCAGTTACACCATCAATACTAATTACCAAAACCTTCCTTTGTACACTACTAACCAGCTTTAAGTCTTCATAAACTGGTGGTGGGTTATCATATTTTTTACAGCCAGTAATAGCCAATATAGAAAATACCATACTCGCTAAAATTATATAGTTGTGCTTTTTCATCATTTTGATTAAGGTTTAATGATATTACATTCTGAAAGGTTTGCATAAGTAGCATTTACTCCACTCTTGATTACTACTTTTACATATCTAGCGTTAACTACACCACCAGGGAAAAGAAAATCTTGCCTAGGTGCACTTTGCAGCAGTGTATAAGTACCAACTGAAGTATAGTTTACAGCATCTGTACTTGTAAAAATTTCTACATCTTTAACATAGCCTCCAGTACTTTGTCTTTGTGCAAATGTTATTCCTTTAATTGGAATAGGCAATAATGCTGTTTTAATGACGATATTTATTGGGTAGCCTAAAGTATTAGTTGCTGTTGCCGTGCCATAGTTAGAATGCCAATATGAGGCACTTGAAATCACACCGTCTACTAAGAATTTCGGATCTCCATCGCCTACCTGGCTTGAGCTTATGCTAAAGATAAAGGGATAAACAATTGGAGCAATTACGGCAGTTCCACCAGTTTTGCTTAGTGGTTCATAGGTCCAGATTTGCTTATCTAAAGGTGGATACTTAACAGCAACTTTATCTCTTACAGTCGGACTGGTTAAAATTCCCCAAGCATCAAAAAATGTTCCTAAATCTGTTTTGGTGTAATCAGACAGTTTTTCATAAACGAAATTGTGCATGGTAATATCACTATTGTTTAGTCGCTCAGCGTGGCGAGCTTCAGTATACAAATAGGTCATTGCTCCATAACCATATTTCTCAAAAATCTGCACAAATGGAGTCATTCGCATAAATGGATCATTCATAGCTAGGTCTGTATCAAAGTTTTTTGTACCAGCAGCGGTTGCATAGGCAACGGCCAATGGAAAACCTTTTGTTACAGAACCGTGTAAAATACTATAGTTGGTGCCGCGTCTATTGGCTACTTTAAAATTAAATAAGTTATTAGTTGTTTCGCCTAAGGTACTCCAACTCCAAACTTTTCCTTGCTGCATATTGTGCCCAAACTCATGATAGGTTCCCCAAGCACCTTCCAGATTCAGGCTTGTCATAGAACCAAACCATTCATTATCGTTTAGGCCTACAAAAGGAAAGCCACTGTGGCCGTATCCTAAACTCAATTGAATATCCAAGACGCCTCTCCATGGTCCCTGCGGACTTCTATCTCTTGGATCTAAGGCGTTATCAGATAAGCCCATCCAAGCATTGTAATCAAGATCAAAAACTTGATTCCAGTTGGTTAATACAGCTGTTGGATTATTAAATGGCTTAGCTGTGGTTAAAGAAGCAATTATCCTATCTCTAGGTATTAAAAAAACTACTCTTTTGGCTCTTAATTCTAACCAAGGTACTTTTGAAGCTTTAACCTGATCAAGCCAAGCAGCATCAGTACTTGTATTTAAAATAAAATCTGGCGAAACCACAGCATTTGTAATGGTAAATTCAACCGGGTTAGGATAAGCATGGCTAGCACGAATGTAAATAGTACCACCATATAAATTACGCACATAATTATTACCTGCATAAAGTTGCTGGCGCATATACACCAAAGGATCCCTTAATAATGGAGTTTTACCATTAAGGTTATCTGTATGTCCACCAATTTGTACAACCAAACCTTCTATACCCTGTGGTACTACAATTTTCACCAACTCCCCAGGTGCAGCATAATAACCAGTGCTAAATTGTGGCTCTGGTGCTACAGAAATGCGTAAAATATCTGCAGTCTGATCGCTATAATTTAAGTCCAAAGTAAATTTGGCATCTTTAACACGAGGTTCTGATTGATCTACTAAACCAGGAAAAACTTTTGCCTGGGCATACTTTGATTTATCAATAACCTTTAAGTTGGTATCGATAGTTCCGGTAGCAACATTTCCCGAATTGTCAGGATAGCCATCTGGAATATTGTAACCGTACTTTTTACAAGCCGTTGTGGCCAATAACAAGACAAGAACAAATAATTTATTAAACTGATTAATTTTCATATTAATGTTAATTAATTGATAGGATAAGAAATAACTGGTGTATAAAGTTTCCCCATTAAGTTCCATTGTGACGGAACTGCAATGTTTAGCCAATTATAAATCAATACTGGAATATCAACACCATTAGGTACTGCCGTAAATGCAGCTGRTGAAATTTCTGGAGAAATATTTGGCGATACTTCGGCGAATGGAATAAACTGAATGGGACCAGTATAAGTCATGTTATTACCTTTACCAGAAGCATCAACGGCAACAGTACCACTGGTTTCATCAAATGGCCAATAGCCTAACAAATTACCAAAAAACGGGTTACTAGGTCTAAGCTGGACACGCATGGTGCTGGCAACTTCAGTAGCGCTCATGGCTACGTTGAATATGGCCAAATCTTTAACCATAAAATTGGTATTTTTCCCTATATCTGCTCCTATTCGTAATGGAGCTATATTGTCTCTGTTCGTTACGCCAATATTTGTTGTTACTTTAGAAATTCCATCAATATAAAAAACAGCAGTTCTGGTACTACCAGATGTAGTTATTGTAATTGCATACGTATGCCATTTACTATCATTCATTACTGTACCTCCCTGTAGCGTACTAGCTCCAGTAAAACTTTGCTGTATATTGTTACCTCCCCTAAAAAAATACCACCCTGCACTAGAACCAAATGTAACATTCTTACCCATAAACGCAGGGAAGCCACTTCCTGCTCCAAGATCATCCCTCATTTTAAACATCATGGTGAAATTACCACTTGTACCAAAGTTACCTAGGTTTGTATTACTGTTTAGCAATGCTTGTGGGCTTAATGTTGCATTGGATAAAAAACGCGGTGCAGTACCAACATACGGCAAGTTGCTCACGTCTGGTTGGTTTATTATTGTTGTAACAAATTTGGGATTATAAAATGCTAAAAATGTATTTCTGGAAAGATCATTATAGATGTTACTACCACTAGCACCACCAGAAGCACCGCCACCCTTATTAGAAGCGATTACCACTAGCCAATTTTCTGTGTTGTAAGTTTTTCTGGCATTTAATGCTTTCATAATTTCGCCTATATAACTATCTATATTCTGGATAGCTAATGTATAGCTTGGTGTAGTTGTTGTATAACCAGCAGTAGCACCTGCAGTTTCGGCGCTATGAAATTGTGCCACCACTAAGGAAGCGTCTTTTGTGGATAATTCATCAACAACGGCCGCCTTTACCTCAGCATCATCAGTAACCGTTTGTTTTACCGTAGCATCAACTGCTAAATTATCATTAAAACCAGCAGAAGCTGCAATTGAAACTGACCTAACATTACCCAATCTTTCTTTGATTCTGGTAAAAATAGTTGGAGTTGCCTGCAAGTTAAGACCTCCGAAATTTTCGTTAGTCACATTATGCTTGGTGTAATCTACACCTGTAACCATAGTGGTCCAGGCAGCAGCATTCGTTAATTGATTGTACTGAAAATCTGCTAAACCATCGTAGCTATAAATAGCATTTTGGCTTATTGAAGTGATGTTTGCTGGCGCTAACGATTTCAAAACTGAACCTTTAACACCGTCCATGATAATATACAATACCTTTTTACTGTTATTGCCAATACCAGCTGTATCGTTTTTAAAAGATTTTGGCAACGTGTTTTCAAAATCTTTGTTGCAACCAAAATTTAGTGCAACTAAACCCATGATCAAAATGCCGATTAAGTGCTTAAAGTTTAAATTCATCATTCTTTTCATTTTATATGTCCCTTTCTTTAAAATCTATTAGTTAGCAATAATTAATCGTAATACATTATGAGGGATGATGGTGTTAAATCTTGCAATATTTCCCACCAAAATAACGCTGGCACCATTGTTTATTGATTTCTCATACATATCATAAATCCTTCCTTGAAAGCCTCCTATATTGTTATAACCCACTGCCAAACTACCGTTTGCCTCTAGTATGGCAAATCCTTGCCTCAAATAAGTACCATATTTATTAAAAGAACCTGCTACTATTATTTTACCGTTAGCTAACTGACCAGCGAAAGATGTAATACCTCCCGTAAAGCCTAAACTCGTAAACGTACTCACGTTAGAGCCATCTGCATTTAATAGATTTATACCATCAACTGTTTTTCCGTTAAAGGTGTTAAATAAACCCGCTACTACAATTTTATTGGTAGTTGCATTGTAACGAATAGAATAAATATCTCCATCAGAGCCAGTGCCTACATTAAATGTATTATCTATACTTCCATCAAGGTTTAGCCTAACAATATGATTTGCAGCAGTCCCATTAAAGGAGTTAAAATTGCCTACCAAAATTAATTTACCATCGCTTTGCATCATCGCATCTGTAATAGCACCATTGGCACCTATTGCACTTTGCTTGGTTACTTTATTGTAATGGAAAGTCGAATCCATAGCACCATCACTGTTTACCCTTACCATCTGACGCATTTTGGTTACATCGTAAACTTTTGCATCATAGCTAGAATTAGTCACATACATCCTTCTGAAATTTTGAAAATTTCCTATCATGTAAATTTGTTCGCCGAAAACAAAGGTTTTTCTGATTGTTCCATCAACACCTGCGTTAAATGCAGCTACGGTGTCCTTATTCTTATAGGTTTCTTCTGGTTTGGGATTAATTACATCCACAACCATACTGTCTAAAGTACCGTCACTTTTTAATCTTACAATATTGTTAAGGGTTTGTCTATTTCCTCTGGTTGAGTTGTAAGCGGTAAAACTCCCTGCAACTATAAATTTTCCAGTATGGGTTCCCGTTGTAATCAGGTTAATGGAATAAATACTTTGATTATTACCAACAGCCCCTTTTCCAAAATTAAAACTATTTGCTGTAGAGTAAGCCCCATCTGCATCTATCTGAACAATACCTCCATTAGGTAATTTTCCTGTACCCTTTAGTTCAAAATTGCTAAAAGCCCCCCCCAACAAAAAATTCCCAGTGGCTAATGCTTGCATCGTATAAACATCTGTGCTTCCACTACCCGTTACTGTTCCTGCACCATTTACAACTTTAAAGGTTTTGTCTACACTTACCTTACCGCCAACTTTTACCACTGGCCCGAAAAACAATTGTCCATTCAGCTCAACCCACATGCTACCCGTACTAGCTTCCAATGGCACATTAAAACTTATGGTACTATCTGTTCTAGCGGTTAAAGGGGCTTCAATCTCATTTACAAATATTTTAAAATCAGTATCCTTATATTTAGCCGTTGTTAAACCGCTTACCTTAATAGTTAAACTGGTACCAGCTGTTACAATATCAGGCGATGTATTTTTTGAAAGAATACTAATGCCTAATGTAGTTTTACCTCCAGCATAAGGATCTTCTGCAATTCCTTTCTCTTTTTCACAAGCAACTATTACAGCCATGGCAAGAATTGCCAAACCGATTAGCTTAAATTGATATATTTTATTTTTGAACATCTTATTCAATTTTAAAAGTAATTATTTAACAATTAAGGTGTTGGAGGTAAAATACCAGATGTAATAACTTGTTCTATAAATGTATCTGTATTGAATCCAAAGTTGAGTTTTGTCTTATTGAGTACATGAACCACTCCATTGCTAGGTTGGATATCTGAGCTAGCAACTGGTATATTAACCAATGAAACCTGTGGATTGGATAAATCTGGTATATAAGCCAAATATAATTGGCGATATCCGGCATAAACTACACCACCCGCATCATTGAATATAACACCTATATTCATGATTTTACCAGCATAAGAGGTATAATTTTGACCAGGATAAGCAAGGTAAGACGCAGTGTCTCTTTGTGGATAATCCTTTAATAAATTTTTTCCCTTGAAAATATATTGAGACAAAGTGTTTTTCCAAACCGACTGTTTAATTTGCGACAATTGAGAAACTGTATCC
>NZ_JBFTQI010000145.1:0-9529 GCF_056398925.1 Pedobacter sp. 01T416_2 | reverse complement strand
ACAGAATACTTCTGGATTACGACCTTAAACCGGGAGATATCGGAGAAAGCATGGTCAAGAAAACCGAACTGAAAAGACAAGGCTTTGACCAAAGATTTTGCACAGGTGCCGTCGTAGAGAATAACAGGCTTTGGAAGTGCTGCTTTACTTTTTGCTGGCACGAGGACGAAAACTACCTATACCTGAAATGCGATCCCTACCTCAACAACAGCAGCAAATATTAAAAATTTGTGGAATAAAAGATTTTCGGGCAAAGCCCTCAATCCATTATCTTTGCCCCAATGAGTCTACCCATGCGCATCACCTTTGAGAACAACGATTACACCTATACGGTTCTCACCAAGATCATCAATAACGAAACAAAGGAAATAAAGATCAGTTTACAGGGTGAAGAACTGACACTGGTACAAAACCAGAACAAAGAATGGGATGCCCGTGAACGGACAATTGAGGATGACCATGGACTGATCAAAGCAATCGCAAAAAATATCGCCTTACGGTTCCGCATATAGCTTAAACTTTACGATTCTTTAGAACCCAACAAAAAAGAACCTAGAAAAATAACTATTTCTCCTTACCTATCTTCTCTTAGACTGGTATCGCTTAACAGGCTTTTTCTTTCCTAAGTTCAACAATAACAAAACCGCAGCAATACCTGCTAAAATCCACCCTAATCCAGAACCGTCCTCACTATCAGGAACAATACGAGGATGCTCATCATAGTCCAACATATATTTATTGGAACTTTTTTTAAGTACAATATCCGCTAGCGCTTCATATTCTAAATCCCTATCCTCTTCTTCAAGATCAATCACCATTACCTTCGCATGATCCGCTTTGTATTTAGCAAATTTTAACACATCAATCGGATTGGTCACTACTACTTCGATATAAAAAGGATGCCCATCAATAGTAATCGTTGCATCTGGAATCAAATCGTTATAGCCAACCTCTGCAACCGGATCGCAATAATCAAGCATTCCCAAATAAGGCACATGTATCCTGTTGTTATCCAAAATAATCTGCTTTGCAAGTAAATGCAGCTCCGTTTCCGGCATCGGATTACAGTTTCCCTTGTTACTATGCCTAAAATGTTTCCGCCGAACAGTATTAAGAACCGCTTCAAGCCTGCCACTACAATTGTAGCAGACACAATTGCATTTTAATCCGGTCTGAGTAACCTTGGAAATCGGCACAATTTCGCTTGTGTCCCTCTCTATCCCAACAATTGGCTGAACGTTCATAAATCCGAAAACTAATTAATTATCCCTTTGAGATGTAAAAATTAAATCTATTCTTTGGAGTTTATCTCATCGTTGGCAATATCCATTAAATAGTTAAGAAAAATTGTTGTACTTGACTGAAAATCAATTTCATTGATTTTATTTCCATCAAAATCTGATGTTGAAGCAAACAGGTAAACCCTACTTATGTAACATATGCAGAATTTTGCGAACAACGAGTCTATTGAAGTTCATTATATTCCTCAATCGCATTTCCTATGTCTGCTCCAGAAATTTTATTACCAACATTCTGCTCCTCAAGCTGTATAATAAAATAATATAAATTGCTCCAATTCTTAATATCTTTGTTCTTTTGATTGATCAAATCAGTAATTTTTGCGCTGACTGCTTTATAATTGTCCTCCGACATACTAGCTACACTCTTTAGTGCTTCCAGCACCTTTGATTCAAGATTATTGAAAATATCGCCTTGATACTTGGATTTTTTGGCCATCTCCAAAAGTATCATTAGCCGATCAAGGCTTTTAATATCCTGAATGAACGCAAAACCAAAAAGGTTTCTTCTATAGTCGAATGCCTCTTCTGCCTGCTCTTGCAACTCTTTGAAAAGAAAATCAAACCCCTTCGAATCCCCGTTCTTCAAAAGGTAATTGGCAGCGGTTAACCGCTCCTCGTAAACGATTTCATCATTATTTAAATCGCTAAGTAAAATTTCGTTTAGAACAATTGAATTCACCGGGACGGTTGACAGAATATCAATACCTTTGAACCTTAGTGACCGGCTGTAAACATTTGTAATGAAAATTTCCAATCGTTCCGGCTCTCCAGTTAATTCGAACCAAAAATCAAGTAGTGCCTCATGCCTATATTCCTCTTCCTGACTTTCCTGTAGGCGCTGGATAATAGATGGGTATGTATCCCGCATTTTTTTTCTTAATGCATAAGATGCATTGCCCAACCAGGCCAATCCTTTAACCTCGGGATTGTTGATATTTTCTACAACCCGCTGTAGTAACGGTCCAAGACCTACCAGCGCTTCCAGCGCTTCAATCCCCCCCGGTTGTCTGACCCCAAGCTCCCAGCTAAAATTATAGTAAAGGGTAAACTCAAGAATTTTATCCGTTGGCATTTCAAATTTAAAGCGGTTAATAAAATACCATGATATATCCAATGGATCACCTTTAAAAACTGTCCAACTTCTGATAAAGTCCAACATTGCTGGTTCTACATTTAATTGGCTATAACTTTTCAATTGTTGATGGATCTGAGAAATCCTAAACCCCAAAAAACTAGGCCCGTAATCAACCCAATTAACAATTTCTGACAAATTGCCAATTCTGTTATTATGAGTAAATCTGCGCAAGATGATCATACAAATACTGGGAATATATAATCTATCATCATTGCGATTATCTTTCGAAAGTATTCTGATATCTTCTTGATTTATCTCTCGTCTGTTCAAACGTTCAAAAACTTTCTCGATTTCGATCTTTATTAGGTCGGGCCTGAAGAGTAGTTCAAAGTTATTAGTCATACGTTGCCCCCAAATATCGGGTCTCTGGACAGCAACAGGTTTTACCAGAATTATTTCAAGTTTTTGCCTAACCTCTGCGTCGAAATCCTGTGCCCATGATACTTGATTGCCTTGCTCCCAAAGGTAATGATTGATAAAATTCAGTAGCTTTTCATTAACATTTGTTTTCGCAGAATAATCGATCCATTCACTTAAAGCATCACTATCTATTAAATTAATGATCAAATTATGCAGATAATAAAATTCATCATCATTTTCTATTTCAGAGATTTTGCTTAATGCCTTTCCATTGCTAGCTGTTTTTTTGAAAAACTGCGAGAGCACCTCCACACTAGTTTCTTCATATTCTTTGGCCAGGACTATTGCAAGGTCGAATACTACCTGAAAAATATCGGCGTCTTGATCGTAGCTTGAAATCGCATTTTTTATCAGATGCTCCAAAGTTTCGCGGTGATTATGTACAACTGACAACCTTTTTTGGGGAGTGTCTTTTAATATTTTAAAAATAGATTCTAAACCGTTAGCTGAAATGACCTTTTTTATTGCTTCTTCCCAATGATAATCCTCATCCCCTAAACTGAAATTCTCTCTATCTTCGATTGCGTCAGGCAATTCGTTAAGGGACAATCCGTCCAAGAGGATATCTATGTATTTCTCCAACAAAGCAGAAACAGTAATGAGTTCATATAATCCGGCCCGTATGTATTGGTTTTTATGCTTCTTGAATTTTTCTACGATCTTCAGGATATGATCATCATTTACCTCTGGAATTCGTGCAATCAACGACATCATTCTATGTATATCTGCCGGCTCATGACTTTCTTCCAAAAGAGAATCCAATAAAAGGAACTGAAATTCCATCGCTTCTGTTTCAAAGCCTTTAAAATCGAAATAAAGCAAAAGATAAGTTGTATTTATTTTTTTTATTCTCGAACTGTCCCTATCACTAAGAATGTTTTTTAAATAATGTAATGTTTCTTTAGTTCTRCCAAATCGAACCAGATCTGCGGGACTAAACTTATTTGAGCTTACCCAGATTTCTTTATCAACATAAAAATTAAAGATATTTTTAAAAATATCAGTACGCTGCTGCTCATCAAATCTATCAGTTTCAAATTTGATGATCACCTCACGATCTTCTTGAAGAATCATATCTACCAACTGGGTAACCGTCGTTCCTTTATCAATGCTGATCAAAAAAGAAAGGGTATTGGTCCAAGTCGGCTTAACTCTTTTTGACCCTGCTGACTCGATAAATAAAAGCTTCTGTAATTTACCGAATGTTTGTCTGGCAAGAACCCTTGAAGCTAGGTATTCCTGAATATTGTTATGTTCAAAGCTCCAGTTATCTTTAGCCCGATCGTAGTTGAATGCCGGTAATGTTTTACATTGGAGATATTTCTCTTGATCCGGAAAAATACTGTGAAGATCCTCATCCGTCAGGTAGTTTTTCCCTGTCATCTCCATCACAAATGCAATATTTTCAAGCATGGAAAATAACGTTACTTCATTTGTTTCACCCCCTTCGGTTTTCCGCAGAAAGCCTTTATCCTGATCGACTATACTTTTTTCCATGATCTTTCCTCTGCCACCGCTAAAATCCCCGTTTTCCAGATAATAAGCGATCAATACTTTCAGGAAAAATGGTTTTTGAATCAGATCCAGAAACTGGGCATCATAAATTTTAGCAATAAAGGTTTCTGCATCTATACCCTGAATTCTGGACAAAATAGACTCAACGATCTCGAGCGTCACTTCACTGATAAAGAAAGCTTTGAAACCGCCTAAGGTCCCCAGATTGTCATTAGAGGGGTTTTCATAAAAATTAGTCCGACAGGAAACAACAGCTGTAATCTGATAATTTGTTTCAAAAAAATCCTTAATCGCCCGAACTGCCTGTCCAAAGAATTCCGGTTGTACCTCATCGAGTCCATCCAAAAATATGACGAGAGCTGCAGGATCGGTCTGATCCCATCCCCGGGGAAGGAAGTCTTCGAGATTTTGTTCCTGGAACATATTCAGCTTTACCAGGATAGGGGTCATTGGGTGATCAATATGTTTTAGTTTTAAAGCCAAACGAATCAACTCAATGGATTTGCCCGAACCTGCTCCGCCCAGAAGTACGATCTTTTTTTGTGTTTTGATGAGATCTTCTAGATAAACCCTACCAGCTTCCTGTGCAAAAAAAGAAGCAAAATCGCCGTCTTCTGCCGCGGCATAAGTGATGTGCCGCGAAATATACGTTTCTGGAAGATTTATCCCTGGAAACTCAAAATCCTGTTTTCCTTCTGGATATATTTTTGGGGCATCTCTGTCCAACTCAAGAGTCATCTCGCCAGCTATTCCGGCATAATATTTTAACCGCGCAGCACCGGGTTGCTGTCCTTGGCGACCTTTGGTATTCACGATAACTTCATTAAAAACGCTGGTCATTTTCAAATCAGGGCTTTTGTTACTTTCCAGAAAAGCATTAAGACATTGTGCAAATGGGCTACCTTCACCTTTTATTCCATCACTGACTTTGGTGATTTCCCCAGAGGTCAATACCCATCTTGAGTTATCACTGGTCAAGGAAGTTCTCGCATCTATCTTTTCCTGGACACCATGCTCGAAAATAAACGTTCCTGAGTAACAGCAATCGGAGATCAGCAGCACGTGATCGGCGCTGATTGCCCTGATATAGTCGTTGACTGTAGAATTGGGAATATAGTTATATTTTTTTTCACCAGCATCGATCGGTACCCAGCAACCCAGCTTCGTGTTTTTATCTATCTCTCCATGCCCTGCAAAGTAGATAATGAGATTTTTGCATTCAGTTGTATTCGGACCAAGTTTCTCAAATTCTTCAAGAATATTTGCCCTTGTCGCTCTTTGGTCATCTAATAAAGGACAAAACAGCTCAAAATTATAGCGTTCCTCCATCACCTTTAAAAAACGGCCGAGGTCGGTTTTGGCATTATATAGAGGTCCGTGTGGTTCGCCATATTCGTCTATGGCAATGGCTAAAATAAGGTTTTCCTGTTGATCAGCGTTTTTCATCGCCATGAAGTTAAAAATTGCTTAAGGATATAATGAAAAAAAATTTCTTTAGATCGCTACCTATTTCAAAAACCCTACTAATTAATAAAAACGTTGCCACCCACCTGATTCAAAATTGATTGATCAGAAAACAGATAGTTGTTAAAAATTAATAAATTAGCTCATCCTAAAACAACACGATTAAACGCTCACGATGAAAAAATGTGCAATACTTATTGGGGTAAACAATACCCATGGCCTTCCACCACTTTCTGCTGCACAGGATAATGCAAAGAAAATGAATGAATGGGCACTTAGTCAAGGCTTCATAACAAGTCTTTTTACTGACGAAAATGTACCCGTAAGGTATGATGAGATTTTAGAAGCAGTAGATAGCTATGTAAAAACCTATGAATATGAACAAATGGTTATTTATTTTTCAGGGCATGGCTACCTAGCTGGTCCCAGACAAGAGGTATGGACACTTTCAGACGCAAAGTCTAACCCAGGTCAGTGCATCGGTCTTTCTCAGAGTATAATGTATTCGAGATTCACCAAAATCAAAAATGTGGTATTTATTTCCGATGCATGCCGAACTGCCAATACCGCTATTAATTTTCTCGGAAACAATGGCCTTTCAATATTTAAAACAGATAATGAGGAAGCTTCATTGATGAAGGTTGACGAGTTTTATGCCAGTCTGCCAGGTAAACCTTCCCACGAGATTTTGACATCTTCTGGAACCTATGAAAGTATTTACACTGAATGCTTATTGGAAGGCTTAAATGGGGTAATTCCCGAGATAATCACGACCTTATCCACTGGCACTGAATATAGACACGTCGTCCTAGCATATGAGCTCAATGACTACCTAGAAAATGCGGTACCAAAAAAACTGATTGAGTTAGGCCTGTTTCAAGAACAACAACCCTTAGGAGAAATTACATCCAGAAATCCTATTTTTCTTTCAAAAATAACAGGCTACGCGCCGGAAAGAACTGCACATTCATATCCACCGGAAAAACCTGATGAAGATGGTTCGAACTTTGGTCTTCCAAAATCTTTTATAAACAAACCAGAGGTCCGGAAAGAAATTGATCGGAACATTACTGACATAATGGATTCTCTAAGCGAGTCTGATATCCTTCCTGGTATGGAAGCGAATACCGGCTTGAAAATCACKGGAGTCCTTCCAGAAAAAATTTGGACAGACGGACATGAACAAGAAATAGCAAAGCAGACCTCAAACTCTGGAATATTCTTTGAGTCATCTACCGATCGCTCATCTACAGTTCTCATTCAATTGGAGGATGGAACGGGCATCCCTTTTACATTAATTAAAGGTTACCATGCCAATGCTGTTTTTAGAGACAAACGCCTGATCAACATCAACTATATCCCCTCTCCGTTCAGTTACAAGCGTTTTGATTATGTGAGATTAGAGCAGGAAATCAAAAAGCAAAAAGCAGAGATCATTGCAGCTGCGCAATTCGGCGTCTTTTCGCCCAGCGAGAAGAAGCTCTCTATGTTTGCAGACTACATCAGAAGATATAAAGCTATAGATCCGACACTTGGACTTTTTGCAGCATATGCTTATGCCTTATCCGGAGATTTTAACGAAATAAGATCTGTATACGATCACATGGCGCGTGAAAAAGAGCCCGTGCTGTTTGATGTAGCACTATTAAACAAATTTACCGAACTAAATGGAAAGGATGTTGGTTTAAAACGCAAAAAAAGCAACAGCTCTTTTATGCCGCTATTAACACAGGGCTGGTCCTATATGAATCTGAGCAATGATGATAATCTTTTTGAACTATCCACCTCCCTGATTCCTGGCCTTTGGACTTCCTTCGATGAAAAAGGGGTTAAACTTTTAATTGCACTATTAAAACAAAAATTATGAGAATATTAATGATTCATGGTATAAACCAACAAAATAAGGATGCTGGGGAGATCAAGCAGGAATGGATTTCAGCGCTGAAAAATGGGTTTAAAAATGCCAGTCTGACATTCCCTGCGGACCTGGTCTTTGACTTTCCCTATTATGGAGATCTACTGATCTCTTTGCAGGAAGCATACGAAAAGGAAAAGAACGGAGGCAGCTACATCCTAAAATCTTCTTCCCCGGGGGATGATCCCATTGAGACTTTGCAGGAGAAAGTCCTTGAGGAAATACTTTCGGATATCGATCTTCAAGCTTTAAATATAACCCATGAACAGCCAGAAATAAGGGAGAAAGCATGGTACAACCATGCCCCCTGGCTAGCAATCGCTAGGAAACTAGATAATATTAGATATTTGGGGAATCTTTCTCTAGTAAAAACAACTACAGAGGTCGCAGCCTACTTAAGTGTTAAGTTGATCCGTAATAAGATCGATCAGGAGGTCAGTTCCGCTATTTCTCCCGATACCGATATGGTTATCGCCCATTCGCTTGGATCTGTAATAAGCTACAATATACTTGGTGTGCTGATCAAAAATGCTCCTGATCTAAAGCTCTTCATTACCCTTGGCTCTCCATTGGGGATGAAGCGCATAAAAGCGCAGCTTGAAATCCCTTTAAAAAGACCAGCTTGCTTGAACGGAAAATGGATTAATATTTATGATCGATTAGATATAGTTTCTTTGAATCCTCTCGATGAGGAAAATTTTGCAATAAACCCAGCAATAGATAATTTTGCGGTAGAAAATAACTCAGATGACCACCACGATAGTTCTGAATATTTATCCGACCCACTTGTTGCTTCTTATATTAATAAAATATATTTAGAGCAAAAGAAAAAGGCATCCAGTAAAAAAAATGCCTGACCAAAACGGCCAGGCACCCCAACAAACCACAAAACCAATCTATTTCGACTTCTTTTTATTTTCACTGACCTCAATACGGATCTGCTGTGCGAGCGCCTTAGCCTGCTGCATGGCAAGGCGGAGCCTGGTCCCAGCTGTCTTATTACCTTTACCAAAAAACTTCAGTGCGTCTTCCTCTGCTCCCAGAACAAGCGCCTTTAACGAATCAAATGTTTTCATATTAATAGTTTTATCGACTAAAAAATTAATGAATTAAAATTAACCCATGGTCATGCCGCCATGTTTATCCAAGCTTAGTTGACTACCCTTGGCCGATACTATAGTTACCCCATACTCGGCCTCAAATTCCGCTTGTTTTAACAATAACCAGCCTACGTCCTTGGAGATCGCGTCCATCTCAGCCACAACCACCATATCCAGCGTACCATAATCATGCTGCATCATATCCTCCAAAATCTTCCATGACATGCCCCTATCACCTTCCTCAGAAAGCCCAACCCTGAGTTCGATACCGTGCTCCTGGCAGAAATCATATATTCGCTGAGCCTGGCGGTCCAGGTCGCGCAGGTCCCCAAAGCGCACAATTCTGGCGTAACCAACAGCAACCAATTTTTTATTCTCCTCTTCCATAGCACTCCCACTACCTCCAAGCGGAATCAATAGCCTCCAATAAATAGCAAGACAGACCTAGTTCCCAATCCCCATTCCTGCTTCCTGCTGTTTATCTTTATTTTTCTCCTTCCCCTGTCCGGCATCCAGCACAGTGGCTAAGGCAGCTTTGGTCAAGAACTGCTCACGTTTTTCCATCGTGCCTTCAGGGGTATAAAAATTCACTTTACCATACCTTGGAACCGCTTCCAGCAAAAGTTTTACCGATTGCCCATCTTTCTCCACGCTCACTAATGGCGTCAACCCATTGCGC
>NZ_JBFTQI010000144.1:0-9531 GCF_056398925.1 Pedobacter sp. 01T416_2 | reverse complement strand
TACTGCGGCTGATAAAAGATACCTGCCTTTATAAGCGTAATTAATTCTCGCAATTGCAGAAAGTAAAGCATAAGAACCAGCACCACTACTACCGGTTACACTGGTAGCCGCACCTAAATACTCAATATCATCACTCGCAAAGCCAAGTCCGGTTAAGGTATTGCTGTAGGTACTAAATTGTTGCGCTGAGTATCCGACAAGTGCATCAATACTATGATCTTTTGCAAAGGTTTTGTTGTAGACAAGGTTTCCTTCTGCAGTCCACGAACCGTTATCAACCGACGAACTTGTTCCTGTGGTTTGTCCCTGTGTTCCTGTAACCAATCCAGCCTGGAAATATTTACGCATCTCGGCCCCTTTATCTACGCCCAGATTCGTTTTTACAGTAAGGCCTGGCAAAAATTCGTAATTCAGATAACCATTACCTAAAATGCGGGTAGTATTATAATCATCGTTGGTAAGCTCATAAGTAGCCAGTGGATTGATATAAGCAACCATCCCTGGAGAGGCCACATTTCTGATATAAGTACCATCCGGGTTATAGGGCGAAATTAACGGACTAGCTTCAAAAAAACGCTCAAAATAACCACCAACACCATCGCTACTTAACCTATTGTTATGGTCCATTCTATAACTCGGGGCCAGATTAAAACCAACTTTAAGTTTATTATTGGCTGAAGTAAAATCCTGATTGAATCTTAGGGAAAATAACTTGGTTCCGTTATTGATTACTACGCCCTGTTGTTCTTGATATCCGGCAATAACTGTTGACGAGGAATGTTCGCGTGCCGATTKAACCGTTAGATCGTAACTCTGGATAGGTGCCGAACGGGTTAAGAGATCGAACCAGTTGGTTCCTTCACCGTATTGTTCGGGATTATCATAAGCGGCATGGTAATCTGCAGCGATGGTATAACCTGGCTCATATTTTAACCCGTCTTCTCCACGCTCTTTCATAAATGTTGCAAATTCCCTTGCCGTCATCATTTTAGGCAATTTCCCGGTTGGAATCTTCTGGATACCGTAATAAGTAGAAAAATCTATCTTCGAATCGCCTGGTTTTGCGTGTTTGGTGGTAATCAGCACCACACCATTCGCTGCCCTCGATCCATAAAGTGCAGTTGCCGATGCATCTTTTAAAAAACTAAAGCTTTCAATTTCTGCTGGATTAATGTTATTGATACTTCCGGTTATAGGAGTACCATCGATTACGAATAAGGGTTGGTTACTGGAATAAAATGAAGCCGCACCGCGGATAATAAACCCTATTCCACGCCCAGGCTGCCCGCTGGTTTGCGCTATCTGTACGCCAGCAATTTTTCCTTGAAGCTGCTGGGCGAACTGACCAACAGGCATATCCTG
Organism: Pedobacter sp. 01T416_2; assembly: GCF_056398925.1. Lineage (NCBI taxonomy): Bacteria > Pseudomonadati > Bacteroidota > Sphingobacteriia > Sphingobacteriales > Sphingobacteriaceae > Pedobacter > Pedobacter sp. 01T416_2. The sequence goes on along the minus strand of NZ_JBFTQI010000144.1, from coordinate 8,169 downwards.
AAGCTGAGTAGCATCAATAGTGGCTATAGATCCAGTCACATCTTTTAACCTTTGTTTTCCATAACTCACCACAATTTCCGAAAGCTGATTATCTGCAGGTTTCATGGAAAAACTTAAGGCTGTAGTTTTACCTTCTTTTACCGTTACCCCTGTCATTCTTTGCGTTAGGAAAGAGATATAGGAAATTTCAACGGTATAGTTGCCAGGTTTTAACGAAAGGGTATAGTTACCGTTAGGATCAGTTTGAATGGTTTGTCCGGTTTCGAGCACTTTTAAAGTAGCTCCAGGTAGTGGGCCACCTTTTTCGTCGACAATACGCCCAGAAATATTCCCTGGTTGCTGAGGAACAGGTTTTTGAGCAATCACCACATAACCCTCTACTAATTTATACTCGAGATTGGTTTCGCCAAGTACTTTTTCGATCAGGTACTTTACCGTTTTAGTTTGCTGGCCCAACGTAATTTTGGTTTTCACACCACTAAGCAACCGCTCTGGCAGCACAAACTTAACACCACTTTTTTCCTGAATGCTGAGCAAGCTTGCTTTAACAGTTGAATGATCTAAATTAATATTGATTACCTGATCGAGGTTCTGGCTGTGAACGCTCCCGGCCAAAAGCACGCCGATAAAGGTAAACTGTGCGATTAAAAGCATAAATGAACACCTCATCATAAACTTAATTGTAGGATGTAATCCTTTTTGCATAAATTTGTATATTAATAGTTTGCCCGGTTATAGACCGGAATAATTGTTGATTTTTTTCTTCATTTAATCGCTCTGTCGTCGAAAAGCAAGCGATTATAATGCGATAAAGACTGCTTCCCCGCCCTATGGATGGGGAAGTTTGTTATTTTTAATCCATTGATTTCCTTTCCTATTTTTTAAATGTTAACGGATAGTTATTTCGTTATTTTTAATATTATATTGGAATTTTCCTGCAGCAGAAAGTACATTTAACAGCTTATTTATTGAAACAGTTGCATCCATAGTTAGGGTCATCCGTTCCATCGATTTTTGCCGTTTTTTGAAAATGATTTTAACATTATACCAGCGCTCAAGTGTTTCACAGATTTCTAAAAGGGTCGAATTATGGAAGGCCAGCTGCGATGATTTAAAACCAGTAACATCAGCAATGTCGATACCTTCGGTATTGGCTTTGCCACGGAAATAAACCACCCGTTGTCCAGGTGTAAGGATTGCCAATGATTCGACCCTATTTCCGCTTATTCTGTCTACCCTTACTTTTCCGGTTGCTACTTCTACCGTTAGGGCTTTATTGTTAAATGCCGCTATTCTGAAAGAGGTGCCAAGAACCTGGGTGCTAACCTTTCCGGTATGAATAATGAAAGGTTTTTTTGGATTTTTTGTTACCTCAAAAAAAGCTTCTCCATATAGGGTAATTTCTCTTTTAGCTGCCGAAAATGTTTCCGGGTACCTTAAGCGACTGCCGGCACCAAGGTAAACGACACTGCTATCGGATAAAATTATTTTAGACCGTTGACCATTTGGGTTATTACGCTCAATAAAAGCCAGTAGCTGTTGATCGGGTTTACTAAAATGCATGATCAGGTAAACACTTAATGTAGTGATTATCAGTGCGGTCCAGATGGCTGCATATTTAAAATTGAAGCGCTTTTTTGCCTTTAATTCTTGCTCCTCTTGTTTGGCCGTAATTCTTTGGTTGATTGAACTGTTCCAATATCGTTGTTTAATATGCGGTACATCCTCTGCTTCAAATAGCACCCAATCTTTGGCCTGATTGGAGGAAAGGATTTCGTTTAATAAGATTTCAGACTCTGGCTGTTTTAAGAATAAGCGCACCATTTGCTCTTCTTGCGCAGAACATTCACCTTTAAGGAATTTTTCTAGAAGTAATTGATCAACCAACTTGGGCATGTTTGTTTGGCTCGGCGCATATTAATCGCCCTCAACTAACAAGGGACAAAAAAAGCGTTAAGGGGCTAATGCATTTCCAACAAAACACATAAACAACTGATAATCAAAGAAATTAATTTCAAAAAAAGATTAATTGAAGCAATAAAAGGAAGGATTAGCTTAATGCCAAAGCAGTAGAAGGCTAATAATTAATGCGGCATCTCTATATCTCAGCAAACTTTTACGGAAATGGTTCAATGAAAATTTGAGGTGATTTTTTACCGTGTTGATCGAAATATTGAGGTTATTGGCAATTTCGGCATGGCTCAGCTCTTCTTCCCTGCTCATTTGGAAAACAATTTTGCGCTTGTGACTTAAAAGATTAAGCTTATTCTGATAGTTTTGTTCCAGTTCACTCACTAAAATTGCATAATCCGCGGTGTTACTGGTAAAGCAGATGTGATTTTCTATACTTTCTATTGAAGCTGTTCCGATGGCCTTTTTTCTGATCGCTTTAATGGTTGCGTTTTTCGCCGCCCTAAAAATATAATGTTTAAACTCTCCCTGTACTTCGAGTGTATGCCTTTTATCCCATAGCCACATCATCAAATCCATCATGGCTTCTTCTGCAAAACATTCATCGTTTACATAACTAAGCGCATATTTAAAAAGCTTGTTAAAATACCGGTCAAATAAAATATTAAACGCTTTCAGGTTGTCGCGCGAACATTCTTCTAGTAATTGCCGATCTGAAAGTAAGGGATATTCCATAAAAAATGGATGATTCTATTTTCAGCAAAACTAGAGTTCCGAGTTTATTTTTTGATTAATTACATGTTAAGTATTTATTAATAAACCGGATGTAAACCAATGGCGAATTTATAGTTAGAAGCGATCTATTTGACCGCGTGCCGGATTACTCGTAGCTAGGCTTAAAATCTTTACCTAATGCTACTAATTCGTCTTTATTGATCAGGTTTGGATCTTCGAACTGTCGCTTTAAAAAGTTAACTGGAACTTTTACGGTACCGTTTGTGGTACGTAGTATACAAACTTCTTCATTTGTGGTTGAGGATACATAATGACCAATTTCGGATTCAATTTCAGATAAACGGATCAGCAGTTCGTAATAGATATAGAGCGGAAAATTCACAGCGCAAAGTTAACATTATAAAAAGCTAATATTTAATTATTGTTATGTTAAGGTTAATCGATCTTATAATAATAAGTTAACGAAGGAAACCTTTTCTTTTAAGGCTATATTCGATAGATAAAGTGACTTTGAAAATTAATCTCGAGTTAACAATAGTAGCTTTAAGTTTGTTCCTAAAATTAGGAAAGGCGATGACAAACCCCACAACACACTTAAAAAGAGCAACTTATTACAGCATTTATCTTGTCATTCTATTTTTAGCCATTCTGCCTTCATGCAAAAAGGGCAATAAAAACCCCGATTACCCAATTGGAAGCAACGAGAGCATTAACACTTGGATACTCGATAGCCTTAAACGCTACTATTATTGGAATGAGCAATTGCCGGGCGATCCTAATATCAGTTTATCACCAAAAGATTTTTTTAATTCCATCCGCAATTCATCCGATCGCTTCTCCTATATCAATGTCCCTAACGACCCCACCACCACAACCCCCAGCAATAGAAATTTTGGTTTTGATTATGCAACGGTAAGCGACCAAAACAGCGCAAAAGTTATCGGGATCATTAAAGTTGTGTTAAAGGATTCTCCGGCTTCGAGGGCTGGTTTGAAACGTGGAGATTACATCAGTAAAATTAATGGCAAAACCTTAACCGCTACGAATGCACAGGCTTTGCAAACCGAAATCTTAAACAGCGACCGTTTTTCTTTAGGTTTAGCCGAATTGAATAACAATACCTGGACAGATACACGCAGTGTTGACTTAAGTAAAGGTATAATACTCGACCAACGGGAGATTAGCAAGGTTATAGAAAGCGACGGAAAAAAAATTGGCTACCTCTATTTTCTGGATTTTAATGGCGGTTTGGCTAGCTCACTCACTCCTGTTTTTAGTAATTTTAAAGCCGAAGGCATATCTGAGCTTATCCTCGATCTCCGTTATAACGCTGGTGGTCAGGTAGCAGAAGCAGCAGGCATATGTGCCATGATTGCTAAAAATGTATCGTTCGATAAACCTTTCATTACCTACAGGGGCAATAAAAATGGCGGAGCCAAAACAGAATCTATTGGTACTGCAGCTACTTTCGATGGTACCGTAAATTTCAATACCCTCTTACAACAAAACCTTGGCCTAAGTCGGGTTTATATTTTATCAACAGCTGCCACGGCATCTGCCTCAGAAGTCATGATCAATAACCTTAAACCTTTTATTCAGGTGGTGCTAATCGGCGAAAAAACAAGGGGAAAAGATGAAGCATCATTTAGGATATTTGATGCCCGAAGCCCTAAACAGGTGAAATGGGAAATGCACCCGATTGTTTATAAACTTTTTAATGCACAGGGCAGCGGTGGATATAGTGCTGGAATCAACCCCGATATCGCAATCAATGAAATGAGTATTTTGCCCTTGCTTCAACTGGGTGATCCTGCAGATCCGATGGTAAAAGCAGCTATCGCTGCGATAACAGGCAAAGCCATCAAAACTTCACTTGTTATAAATAATGCGGTTTCCGAGCACTTCCGGGCTGATCGTATTTTAATGGATTCGAGGGCAGAATCTGCCCAACAGAGTATCGTAACTACGCACCGATTAAAGTGATAGAAAAGGTTTTCATTGTGTTAACATTAACTTTAAACGCGACCACTAACTTGCCTCCCATAACCGCTACTTATGGAACAGTTGGAAGATTTTAAAAACGCAAAACTCCTGAATGCAGTAAAAACTGGCAATTCAGTTGCATTTAATGAAATTTACCATCAGTACCGCAAAAAAATATATGGTTATGCCTACCATTTTACACGAGACAAGGAAGAAGCTGAAGAACTTACTCAGGATGTTTTTGTAAGGCTTTGGGAACACAGATCGAAGATCGACCCGCAAAAGAATTTTGATGCTTTTCTTTATACGCTTATCCGCAACAATTTCCTCGCTACACTTCGTAAAAAAGCCAGAGAAAAAGCTTACAGTAGCGAAAACCTTAAGCATGAGCAGTCTTTTAATACCATAGAAGACGAACTTAATGCCAAAGAAACTAAACAGATTGCACAGGAAGCAATAGAAAGTCTTTCTCCACAGGTAAAAAAAATATACCTGATGAGTAGAAATGATCACCATACGCATGAGGAAATATCGCAGTTGATGGGCATCTCCAAAAACACGGTAAACAATCACCTCAAAAAATCACTGGGTATAATGCGGAAATATTTTAGCACTTATTCTCCAGAAACGATATTATTTTTTCTATTGGTGTTTTTTTGTTAAGCGGTTAGCGTGGAGCGTTAAGATAAGCGCCCTCTCCTCATCCATTTTCCATCATTAAGAAATTAAGGCCATTAAGGCTTATCCAGCGCAACCCAAGCGGCGCGTCCTCCTGAACTTGTTTTATTAGCTGTTCTTATTGATTTTTAGACCTAATAGCTACTTCGTGGTCAGGATCTTTATTGCTTTTATCATTAACTTTTAGCCGGCTGCTATTGATCATTGGTTATTAATCCTCCCAACCCATATTCCCTTTTACATCATCCATCATTTCATCATTAAAAAGTTAAGGACATTAAGGTTTTTCTAGTGCAGCCCAAGCGGTCGTCCTCCTGAACTTGTTTCAGGATCTATCCACCTCCGATCACAAAAATTAATTACCTATTAAACAACACTTTACAATTTATTCTAAAAAAATATTTTTCTACATAGCTGTATCAAAGGTTTCGTGCATATATACAGTAGCGCGCAGCATAAAAGCTTACAAACATTAAAGTGAAAGAAAACATTAAAATACTATTTGAACATTACTTAGCAGGTAAAACCAATCCGGAGCAAGAAAAAATCCTGATGGAGTACCTGGCCGACCCGGCAAACGCCGATTGTGAATTTCACCATGTAATGGAAAAAGCCTGGACAAAACAAAYGGACGAAATCGATTACTCTTTAGCCGCAGTTCAAGGACTTGCACAGATATGGAATAAAGTTGAGGAACGCCAACCAAAAAGCCGATCACTCTTCCCACTATTAAAATATGCCGCCGCAATTGTAGTCATCATTTCTGCATCGCTTGGCTGGTATGCATATAAGAAAGCACAACAACCTGTACAAACAGCCATTGCCTTTTTAAGTAAAACCACCCAAAAAGGCGAGAAAGTAAGATTGATTTTACCTGATAGTTCTATTGTATACCTCGGTGCCGGAAGTAAGCTTACCTGGCCATCACATTTTGTGAAGGGCCGTTTAAGAAATATACAGCTTGATGGAGAAGCTTTTTTTGAAGTAAAACGCGATACCACCAGCCCCTTTATTGTACATAGCGGGCAGATGCAGACACAGGTTTTGGGAACCTCGTTTAATATCTATGCTTACCCGAAAGATGGAACCTTTAGCGTTGCCGTGCGCACTGGTAAAGTGAAGGTTTCGGAAAACAGCCAAGGCAAACTAAAAGAACTTTCGCTACTTACTCCTGGCATGAAAATATTGTATCATTTAAAGGAACGTAATTATACTGTACATACTGAACGGATAACAGAAGTAAATGCCTGGATCAAAAATAGCTTCGCTTTTAAAGATGTAACGCTACCAAATATGCTCAAATCGTTGGAAAGATATTACAATGTACACATTGAGCTGAAGAGTAATAAACTTAATCAATGCAGGTTTAATGCCACCTTTTCGAACAAAAGTATTACCAATGTGATGAAAGAGCTACATGTAATGAGTGGGAAACACCTGAAATACAAAATAGATACCGGTACTAAAACAATTACCGTATGGGGGGAGGGCTGCCAATGATAGGTTAGCTTATACTTGAGCGCGCAACATACCTGCGCATTATTACCGGATTTACACCTATGAAAAATAAATTAAACCTCTTAACACAAACATGGAGCCGGATTGCTCGAACAATCCAGCTCCTAAACAAAAGTTTTTAACCCGTGAGAATTAAAAAACATCTTGAACCTATGAAAATAGGGTTTTATGAATATATAAAAGAATATATTATCAATTTCGATTACAGGCCAGCGGCATTTATGTTGGTGTTGTGCGCCCTTTTGTCAAATCAGGCATTAGCAAGAAACTTTGAGCAAACACCAGGAGAAAGTAGTGTAAGCATCAAAATAGCCGAAATGAGCATCTCGGATGCCCTTAGTCTTTTAGAGGAAAAAGCAGGCTTGTCGATTAATTACAATAAATCGATTTTTAGCCAGAACAGCAGAATAAGCCTCGAGGTAAAAAACATGCCCCTTGAACTGATCCTCAAAAAAATACTTTCAGGAACCAGGGTAGCCTATAGGTTTGCTGATACCAATACCATATTGCTTTACAAACTTCCTGATCCGGTAAAACCTGGACGCATATCGGGGAAAATACTTGATGAAAAAGGTGAAACCCTTCCTGGTGCCTCCATAAAGGTTATCCAAACAGGCAAAGCCACGCAAACCGCCAGTGATGGAAGTTATACTTTAAGCATTGAACCTGGTACTTATACTGTAGAGGTTAGTTATATTTCTTTTGTTACCCAACGCATTAGCGAGGTAAACGTAAAGGCAGACAAAAATACACCATTAGACATTTCGTTAAAACCTGATGCAAAAGGCCTTCAGGAAGTGGTGGTAACGGCCAGTTACAAAAAAGCATCAGTTGAGGGTTTATTGGCCCGGCAGAAAAACGCCTCCGAAATCAGCAATGGCATCAGCGCAGAACAAATTGGCAGAACACCGGATAAAAACATTGGTGAAAGTTTGAAACGCATTAGTGGGCTAAGCTCAATAGATAATAAACTGGTACTTGTGCGTGGTATTGGCGAACGTTACAACACTGCCCAGTTAGATGGGATTACCCTGCCAAGCACAGAAGCCCAAACCCGCAATTTCTCTTTCGATCTCATTCCTTCCAGCCTAGTTGACAATGTAGTTGTCAGCAAAACAGTTACTCCTGATATGAACAGCAGTTTTGGTGGTGGATTGATCCAAATTAACACTAAAGACATCCCCACTGAAAATTTCATGGGTTTTACTGCAGGTACTGCTTACAACGATGAAAGCACAGGTAAAGATTTTTTAAGCCATCAGCGCGGTAAATATGATTATTTCGGATTTGACGACGGAAGAAGAAAATTCCCTGCCGATTTACAACACACCGACCGTACCATTT
>NZ_JBFTQI010000143.1:0-9536 GCF_056398925.1 Pedobacter sp. 01T416_2 | reverse complement strand
TCTTCCATGAGGTTAATGTATACTTCCCCAGGATTAATTTCTTCGTCTTTAATGTTATGAATTACTTTATGATCGAAAGCATATTGCTGGCAGAACCTATAAAAACCGGTTAGAATCTCGTGCGGAAAATAGCTGTTTTTTGGGAAGATAATTTTTAAGGTCCGGTAATGAGATAGCCGGTCTAAAGCCTGTTCTAAAGCCGCGTAAATATCCTGTGCAAAGTTTTCATAAGCCGCAGCATAATCGCCTGTTACTCCTGGCAACAATTTATCAAGGATAACTAGTTTTTCTTTTGGAATGGTATTGATAATTTCGTGTGCATTTTCGCCTCCTTCTAAAAAATGTGGAATAATTACAAAGTGCGAATAATCATCACGTTTGGTAACGATCATTTTTTTAAACAGTGCGAAATCATTGTTGTAGATATAAAAATCGATCGCAGCACGCTCACCCAATGTTTTTGTAAACGAATCGTAAATGATCTTTTTGTGCGTACTGAGTTTATTAAAAAGCAGACAAACTTTTAGTTTACGTGAGAAATCGGTATTGATGATGAAATAACCCTTACCCGGTACAGAATCTACTACCCCAAGTTTCCGGAGGTTGCGGTAACCTTTTTCAGCGGTATCTCTCGACATTTCCAAACTGAAGCTCAGTTCATTGATAGACGGCAATAAACTATTTTTCAGAAGTTTACCACTTTCAATTGCGGCCAAAATAGCATTGGTTAACTGCTTGTATTTTGGCGTCGACGAATACTCGTCGACGTTAATGTAGGGGATTAAATCTTCTGGTTTCAAAATGGTTATATTGATATAGGAAATTCCTAATATAAGGAAATTCCTAAAAATCTAGTGTACGTTGTATAGCAGAATAGTATTTTAACTGGATCATAYCCGTTGGTGCAGGGTTTTCGTTCCAGGCATCATTTATTGCTAAGGCCGTTCCTATCGCCGTAGCCTGCGAAACCGAAGAGGCATAAACCTCAATATCTGGAATAGAAGTAGCCAAAAGATGCATATAAATTGCATTTTTACCGAAACCACCATCTACAAAAATTCTTTTCACACCTGCATTTAAAATCAGCTTTAACGAGTAAATCTGCTGTTTGATCAGATCAAAAATTAATTGGTGATAGGCTTCTTCTGCCGTTTGAAAGAGGTTCAGATCACGCTCCGGGAAAGCAGAATTTGCTGAAAAGCCCTGTTGCTCCTGTTGGTTTTCAGGGATTTTATTGGCCAGTTTCAAAATCATTGAAGGATTAAACTTCAAATGTTTAAACAGATAGGCGGCACGATCGAAATGTTCTGCTATACGCTTAAGCTGTACCTCGTGCTCATAACCAGCAAAAATACGTGAAGCCTTTACCGCTTTGCCTTTAAAGTGCATGTAACACAGGCAATCCTGTTTAAGTTCTTCGGCAGTTAAAGGTTCCTGGTTGAAAGGGTTTAAACTGATACACCAGGTTCCTGTTGAAATGAGCACAAACGGTGTATTAAAATTGGCCAGATAGGGAATCAGTGCTGCAGAACTATCGTGCAAACCTACACCAACCTTTACACTGCTCCCTTCGAAATCAGTTTTCAGGCTGGAATCTGCAGGGGTAAATGCACCAAATTTCTCATCGATTTTTTCGGTAGTAACCCAGTTATGGTATTCACTTTTATTGAAATCCCAAAGCTGGGTGTGGCAGCCTATGCTGGTAATATCAGCCACGGCCTTACCCGTAATTAAATAACTTAAATATTGAGGCAGGTGTAAAGCCCACTTCACTTTTTTAAATATTTCGGGCTTTTCGTTTTTCAGGCGATACAATTGCATTCCTGAATTTAAGCTGCCCAAGATTGGCGAGGCCGTTTCTAAGGAAATCTTCTCCTCACCTCCGTATTTTGCATAAAATGCTTTTTTAAGCTCTTCGGGGTATTCTTTTAAATAGTTATAAAGTGGTGTCAGGGGATCGCCGTTTTCATCGAGATAAACAAAACTGGCACCATAAGTAGAAAAATTTATGGCCCTAATATCGAACTCTTTTAACTGTAAAACCTGATGCAGGGAATCGTAAACTGATGAACGCAGGCTTTCGAGATTTTCGCATGGTTCGCCATCTTCATCAACTGTTTCTACAAAACGTGCAGACCGTTCGTAAACAATACTGTAGTTTTCATCAATCAGAAACAGTTTTTTATTCGTTTTCCCAACATCAAATATGGCAATAACAGGTTTAGGCATTTTCTATTTCTCTATTTACAAACCTGTGGCAACAGTATTTCCGCGGTGATTAACTAACTTAGTTCTAACTTCTAAACCGCGGTATAAAGCGATTGGTGATAAAGCTGCTCCAGCCCTTAATCTGGCTTCGGCTACCAAAGCCCTTAAATCGCTCCGGAAAGTATGCTGCAAAATTTCCTGTGCTTTTGCTACATCGTTGTTGTTCTGCGCTTCGCTTAATGCTTTTCTATCAACCAATAAGGCTTGTGCATAAGCAATCATAATCGCTTCTACTGATTGCAATAAATCTTCTAGAGGGTCTTTCACATTGTGAGAAGCATCTATCATCCAACCTAAATCTTTTGCATGGTTCATGCCTTTTGCATCCATACCTTCTACCAGCTCGTTAAAAATTAAGAACAACTGATAAGGCTTAATGCTTCCGGCAGTTAAATCATCATCGCCATATTTAGAATCATTAAAGTGKAAACCACCCAATTTTCCTTCCATTAACAATAAAGCAACAATCTGCTCAATGTTTGCATTAGGCAAATGATGACCTAAATCAACCAAAGTATAAGCTTTTTTACCTAGTTTGCTTGCATATAACAGTGATTGTCCCCAATCGCCAACCGTAGTTGAATAAAAATTAGGTTCGAAGGCTTTGTACTCCACAAACATTTTCCAATCTTCTGGCAGTGCTGAATAGATTTCTTGCAGACTTTCTAATGTATTTTCGAAAGCTTTGCGGAAATTAAGCTGACCAGGGAAACAAGAGCCATCGGCTAGCCAAACGGTTAATGCGTCAGATCCTAGCGCGATACCATGTTTAATTACTTCTATATTATGCTCGATCGCCTGTTTGCGGATGTCTTTATTTACATTCTGTAACGAACCAAATTTATAGCTATGTGCAGCACCTTTCTGATCTTGAAAGGTATTCGAGTTCATGGCATCGAATTTTAAACCATAGCCAGATGCCAAAGTTTTTAACGCTTCAGCATCTTGTGGAATATCCCAAGGAATGTGAAGCGAAATTGCGCCGCTTGCGCCATTAAGGGCATGAAGCAGACCAACATCTTCAATTTTTTCTTCAATGGTACGTGGTTCACCACCAGTAATGGCAAAACGGCCAAAACGTGTTCCACCTGTACCTAAAGCCCAACTTGGAATGGCAATCTGAAAATCAACCAGTTTCTGGATTACGCTTTCTACATCAACGTGCGCCCAATCTTCTTTTAAAAAAGAAAGTTTACGCTGATGTGAGGTTAAAAGGGAGTCGTTATGTTTTTCTATTTGGTTCTGCTCGATATTCATGAGAATATTTGGTTTATTAGGTTAATGTTGCGGCGATACACTCGCCGTTCTCGCTCCAAACGGGGGCTATTATAAAAAAATTAAAGTCATTTCGGTCTGTGCCAGGCACAGACCGATTAAACAACTTACTAAAACTGAATTTGTCGCCATAGTCTGTGTCCTCACAGACCATTTAACTTATCTTCTTTCGATCTGTGGAGACACAAACCGTGGATTAAGCTATCTTACAAATGCCATGGCTACTCCGCCATCAACATTTAAAACATTTCCGGTTGATTTGTGCAGCAAGCCACCCACAAAGGCGAAACAAGCATTGGCAATATCATCTGGTAGTATAATCTGATTTAACAAAGTACGTTTCGCATAATAAGCCGGTAGTTCTGCAACGGTAATTCCGTAAGCTTTTGCACGGCCTTCTGCCCAACCCCCTGCCCAGATATTACTATCGCTGATTACAGCATCAGGGTTAACCACATTTACACGGATATTATCGGCTCCCAATTCTGCAGCATTTAACCTGCTCAAATGTAACTGGGCAGCTTTTGCACTGCCATAACCGGCATTGTTAGGTCCGCTTACCAGGGCGTTCTTACTTACAATATTAATGATATCGCCACCAATATTCTGCTTTTGCATCGTATTTGTTGCAGCCTGAGTGATAAAAAACTGACCTTTTACCAAAACATCATATAATAAGTCCCAATCCTTCTCGGTATGGTCGGCAATGGTTTTAGAAATCGATAACCCTGCGTTGTTTACAATAATATCTACCCCACCAAAAGCCAGAGCAGCCGAATCGAAAGCTTGTTTAATATCTGCTTCGCTGGTTACATTTAAAATTGCGGTACTATAAGAATCTTTACCATACAGGCTTGCAAATTCCTTACCTGCTTCTTCCAAACGCTCGGCATTCATATCGTTTAAAATCACCACGCCACCTTCTGCAACAAACTTTTTAGCAATCGCCTTACCTATACCACCTGCACTACCGGTAATCAAAGCAATTTTACCTGTTAAAGGTTTTGGCTTAGGCATACGCTGCAACTTCGCTTCTTCCAACAGCCAATATTCGATGTTAAAAGCTTCCTGGTGCGGCAAAGAAGTATATTCTGAAACGGCCTCAGCGCCTTTCATTACGTTAATGGCATTGATATAGAATTCTGCAGCAACCCTTGCCGTTTGTTTATCCTTAGAGAAGGTAAACATTCCGATACCAGGATATAAAATAACAACCGGATTGGTATCGCGAATGGCAGGACTGTTTGGATGTTTACAGGCTTCGTAATAAGCCGTGTACATTGCCCTATATGCTTCAAAAGCTGGCTCCAATGTTTCTTTTAGTGCTTTAACATCCGATAAATCGGCATCGCTTGCTAAAGTTAAAACCAGCGGACTGATTTTGGTGCGTAAAAAGTGATCTGGACAGCTTGTGCCCATTGGTGCAAGGCGATCAAGATCGTTAGAATTGATGAATTCTAAAACACGACTGTCGTCGGTAAAATGACCGATCATGTGCTGTTTAGAAGAACATAAACCACGCAAAACAGGTGCTAAAGCAGCCGCTTGTTGTTTACGCTGATCTGCTGCGGCACTTTCAATCTTTTGTCCTCCAAAAACAGGCCCTTTTTTACCATAGTTCTGGTTAAGGTAATCAGAACAGATTTCGATAACTTCTAAGGTATTCAGATAACTTTCGTAAGCCGTATCGCCCCAGGTAAACAAACCATGTGAGCCCAACATAATGCCACGGATACCTGGATTCTCATCTAAACATTGCTTTAATTGCAGACCCAGTTCGAAACCAGGTTTTTTCCATTCAACCCAGCCTATCGTTCCACCAAATAATTCTTCGGTAATTTTTTTACCGTCTTTAGCTGCTGCGATGGCGATGGCCGCATCTGGGTGCAAGTGATCGATATGTGCAAACGGCAGAAAACCATGCAAAGGGGTATCGATTGATGGTGCTTTAGAGCTTAAATCGAAAATACAGTGGTTAAAAAGTTCAACCATTTCATCTTCGTGTTCTACACCACGGTAGATATTTTTCAGACTACGCAAACGATCAACATATAATGCTGCAAGACCACTTTTCTTTAAGGTACCTAAATCGCCACCTGAACCTTTTACCCACATTACTTCGGTTTCAAGGCCGGTAAGCGGATCTTTTTCCAATACTTTACACGAGGTATTTCCACCTCCATAATTGGTTAAGCGTAAATCTGCACCCAATAAATTTGAGCGATAAATTAAGAGGGCAACTTCATCACCAGCAAGTTTTGCGGCTTCCTCTTCATCCCACAAATAGCTTACGTGCTTATAACTTTTCGTATCGATTGACATTCTTATATTCTATTTAAATTTTTATTTATTAACCTTTTATTGAATTACCATAACCAACAATGAGTACCGAAATGATGATGGTTAAAATACCCGCCAAAACAGTAAACAACGTTTTTCTCGACACACCTTTCCACTCTTTTAATACCAGCCCCCATACGTTGGCGATGAGAATGATAAAGGCCATGTGCAGAATCCATGAACTGGCGCCGTTGCCCATTTTGCTTTCGCCCATGCCATAGAAAAAGAATTGTAAGAACCATGTAGTACCTGCCAGGGCAGAAAAAATATAGTTTTTTAACAGTGGCGTTTTTGCATTGGTATAATCGCCAAATGTTTTATTCCTTGCATTTAATACCATACACCAGATAAAATTAGTGGTTAGGCCTCCCCAAAGCACAATTACATAAGTAACGTTGTTCTGGAATAAGAAATTACCTGTTTCAGCAGGGTTTGCAGCTTTCCAGATGGTATTCGCCGCATCGGCCATTGGCTTTCCGGCTTCAATACCAAAATTGAAACAGGCACTTAAAACACCCGAAACAATACCCACAAACAAGCCAAGTCCGAATTTATATTCTGTTTTTACCTCCATGCCATGCGGATCGGTAATACCAGATTTCATTTCCTTTTCTTTCATCATACCTGCCTTACCGCAGATTACAATACCAATAACACAGACTAAAAGCCCCAGCAATACCATACGCCCCCAATCGGTGTATAAAAACATGGTAAAAGTATCTTTACCTCCCTGCGGGAAAAAATCGAAGTAAATGGATGGCAGGATTGAACCCAAAACCATACAAAGTCCTAAAATGATACTACTCCCTAACGATCCGCCCAGATAACGAACACCTAAGCCATAGGTTAAACCTCCAATACCCCAAAGCACACCAAAAAAATAGGTTAACCATAAAATGCTACCGTTGGTACTGGTGATAATTGCCGTAAAATTCGGGATGGTTAAAAAAGCAGCAAGTGGCGGAACGATTAACCAGGAGAAGATTCCTCCAACGATCCAGTAACTTTCCCAGGCCCAGCCTTTAACTTTTTTGTACGGAATATAAAAACTTCCGGAGGCGAAACCACCGAAGAAATGAAAAATTACACCTAAAATTGCTTGCATGCTCTATTAATATATTTGGTTGCTCTAAAATAGAATATACAGTAATTTTAACTGTTATGCACTGTTATGGATGTGAAATAAATTGGTGGATGGGATTAGTTGGGAGACCGAAGACGGAGGTCGGGAAGTTGGGGTGAGGATATAGTTCTGCGTTGATCAGTGAAATCTGCGGGCAATAATGATGTTATAGTTTTCTCGCAGATTATTGTTGTGCACCGGATTTTGTGGAAGCTATTATTAAGGTAATTTCTCTTTCAAATTGTGTCATGTTGAGCCTGTCGAAACACATTAAAAAATATTTAAACAAGTCCTTCGACAAGCTCAGGATGTTGAAAGCTTCCCGCCATGGGCGGCAACAGATTATAAATAAATTAATTCTGGGATTGGATGCGCTGCAAAATATCTTCAATTACCTCAACCGATTTGAGGATTTTATAATGTCCCACATCTTCAAAAGATTTTGAACTTATCGCCGGATATTTATCCAGAAATTCTTTAAGGAATGGGTATGGCGAAATATGATCAGCTGGATCAAATGCCAGAAAATGATTTAAATCCGGACTTAGTTGATACAGTTCGGTCAGGTTAAAGTGGCTTACAGGAACGGGGAATTCTTTGGCAAAGTTGCTGAAAAAGATATCCTGATCCTTTATGCCGATGTTCACCGAATCGAGACTTTGTTCGAAGTTTTCTTTCAGTCTGATTAATGGTGCGATGCTAATGAGCAAATTGGGCGTAACACCCAGCTCCTGCAAAGCAATTACATTAGCCATGCCGCCAAGCGAATGCCCAATGAGGACATCAGGTTGTGCATAGTTTAAGGCAATAGATTTTACTGAACCGGCATATAACATCAGGTTGGAAAATTCAGAGATTGAGCTTCCGTTGCCAGGTGCATCAAAAGCAATGATTTCCAGGTCATCTATTTTCAGGAGTTCAATAATCAGCTCATAAAAATCTAAAGCCTTCGAAGCCCAGCCATGCGTAAGTAACACTTTACGTTTTCCATTTCCCCAGCTAAAGCAGTTAATGCTTATATCGGCATTGGTAAAATAGGCATCAAAAACCTTGAGGCTAAATTGTTTCGAGGTAGCAATAAGCTGTTCCTGATGCAGGCGTAATGGCATTTTGGGTGAGTAGAAAATAAACTCACGCATTAAAGCTGCATCAGGCGCCGCCTGTGTTAATTTTAGCTCGTTTACAATTTGTTTTAGCCTTTTCAATTCGAGCTTATTTATGAGTTAAACCAAATGTGATTTTAAATCAGCTGGCGAATAGTTGATCGATTTTAAAGTTTTGTCGTCAGATTTCCTGAATACCAAAAACAGTCCGTCGATTTCTTTGTAATAAGATTCGGTCTGGTCTTTATTTAAGTAAAACTGAATGGTTTGTTCAGCCTCTTCTACCGTTTTACAGGCTTTGCTCATATTAGAGCGGTGAACTTCATCAAATAAAGTCTTAAATTTTCCACCCAAACCAAACTCATGGATCGCACCCGCCAAAACATACTGCAGATCGCAAAGGGCATCAGCAACTTCTACCAGATCATCATTTTCTACTGCTTCCTGCAGTTCTTTCAACTCTTCGGCTAAAAGCGAAATACGCAAATTGGCTCTCTGTTTTGAAGGAATAACAGGACTTTCTAAAATTGGATGTTTAAAGGTAGTATGAAATTCTGCAACCTGGTTTAGCGAATTCGTTTCTTGCATGGTGATGTTTGATTTAATCTTTATACAGCAAACTTAAAAAAATCGGAAGAAATAATGAGGAGAATTTATGCACACAGCTGATTAATTGTTGAAACTGGTTAATCGGTTAACTGCTTGTTGAATTTCTTTATTGCAGAATTCTTAAAACTAGCTAATTGGTTAACCAAAGATGAATCCCAACAATTTAACAATTAACCAGTTAACCGATTTATACAATTAACCAAACTACCCATTCTTCTTCCCTTCCCTAACCACTTTAAAAAACTCTTCTTTATAGGTTTCGCCGATGGGAATCGCTTGGTCGCTAATATAAACGGTATTCCCATCTATCATCTTAATTTTTTCGATAGAGATAATGTACGATTTATGGATGCGGTAAAAAGGCGGTCGGGGCAGCTCAGTTTCCAGCTCACGCAGTGCCTGGTAGGTCACAATCCTTTGGGCGGCGGTATAAACAGAAACATAGTTTTTCAATCCTTCAATGTATAGGATATCTTCATAATTAACCTTAATAAACTTGTTCTTGGTATCACCTTTAATGAAAATAAAATCGTTCCCCTGCGTTACCTGCTGTACAACAATTTCTTGCTGAACGGGTGCCACAGGCATTAAAATCTGTTGTGCTTTAGTAGCTGCTTTATAAAAACGCTCGTATGAGATCGGTTTAAGCAAATAATCTACCACATCAAGATCAAAGCCTTCTAAAGCATATTCTGGATAGGCTGTGGTTAGAATTACTTTGCATTTACCTCCACAGATTTTCAAAAACTGGATCCCGGTTAATTCTGGCATCTGTATGTCTAAAAAAACAAGATCAACTTTACCTTCCTGAACCAGGT
>NZ_JBFTQI010000142.1:0-9560 GCF_056398925.1 Pedobacter sp. 01T416_2 | reverse complement strand
TATCAATACCGATACTGTGGCTGTGCCGGTTGTTTCAGAAAACCCATTAACCATGGGCCAGAATTTTATCTATAAACTCAGGCTCGATTCTATCGCTAAAACGGTACCTCTTCCTTACAACGAGTATGTTCAGCAGTATATCGATATTTATGCCAAGCGTAAAGATATGTTTGGGAAAATGATCGGCTTATCTAGCTATTACTTCCCGATTTTTGACAAAGCCTTAAAAGATTATAATATTCCGCAGGAAATAAAATATTTAACCATAGTCGAATCACAGATGAATCCGCATGCCATTTCGAGAGTGGGGGCAACGGGTATCTGGCAGTTTATGTTTGGCACTGGCAAGGCCTATGGCCTAAAGATGGATAACTTTGTTGATGAACGCAAAGATCCGATCCAGGCCAGTTATGCCGCGGCAGCCTATTTTAGAGACGCTTTTGAAGAGCTTGGCGATTGGCTTTTGGCCATTGCCGCTTATAACTGCGGAAAGGGGAATGTCAACCGGGCTATTGATAAAGCGGGATCGAGGGATTTTTGGGTAATCAGACAGTTTTTACCTAAAGAAACCAGAAATTATGTGCCGGCATTTATTGCTGCGGTTTATGTAATGAATTATTCTGGCAAACATCAGATTACCGCGCAAGCCTCGAGCATGTTCTTGAAAACCGATACGGTTCAAACTACCCGTTTCGTGTCGCTATCTACGCTTGCAAAAGTGTTAAATATTGATGAAGCGGCAATTATGGCCTTAAATCCATCCTACAAGAAAAAGATTGTAAATGGTACAGATGATGAGCCGAAGCGTATTGTAATGCCCAAGTTGAGGGGTGTTGATTACGCAGGTATTTATGATGTGCTAAACAATCAGGAAGTGGATGTGAACATGAAAGTAGTAGCCGCCAGTACCGATGATTCAAGAGATTTAAGAAAGAAAAAAACTAAGAGTATAACTACATCCTCCGTGGTTTATCATAAAGTTACCTCAGGACAGAGCTTAACAGCTGTTGCCGATAAATATGGTGTAGAGGCACAGGATTTAAGGGTTTGGAACGGTTTAAAAAGCAAAACGCTGGTGCCAGGACAAAGACTAAAGATTTATGCCAAAAACCGGATGCCGTTAAAAGCACCATCATCGTTTTTAAGTTACAAGGTTAAAACCGGTGATACCCTGTCTGAAATTGCAGAGAAATTTGACGGTGCAACCGTTCAGAGCATCAGAAGAGACAACCGTTTATCAAAAGCTGGTTTGCAAGTAGGGATGATCCTGAAAATCAGCCGAGGATAACAGGGCAAGCCTGACAATGGCATTCATTTCTTGATCAAATATTTAAAATTCTATCAGCAATGCTTGGTTTAATTCAATTAGTGTAACAGTAGCTTAGTGTAACGTCTTATTTAACTTTTTTGAAGGGCTTTTTATTTTATGCCTCATAAAAAGAATTGTACCTTTGCCCCCGTCACTAATAAGTTACGTAATGAGTAAGACCACTAGAAAGCAAGATGCGCTTGATTACCACTCGCAAGGCCGTCCAGGAAAGATACAAGTAGTACCCACAAAACCTACAACATCGCAAAGAGATTTAACTTTAGCGTATTCTCCTGGCGTTGCAGAGCCGTGTTTAAAGATTGCAGAAAATAAAGAAGATGTTTATAAATATACCGCAAAGGGTAACCTGGTTGCTGTAATCAGTAACGGTACAGCCGTTTTAGGTTTAGGCGATATTGGCCCGGAAGCCGGTAAACCAGTAATGGAAGGAAAAGGTTTACTTTTCAAGATATTTGCTGATATTGATGTATTTGATTTAGAGTTGGATACCAAAAATGTTGATGATTTTGTGAAAATTGTTAAGGCTTTAGAGCCAACATTTGGTGGTGTTAACTTAGAAGATATCAAAGCACCAGAATGTTTCGAGATTGAGCGTCGCTTAAAGGAAGAAATGAACATTCCGGTAATGCATGATGATCAACATGGTACAGCGATTATTTCGGCTGCGGCATTGTTGAACGCTTGCGAAATTTTCAAGAAAAAAATGGATAAGATCAAAATTGTAGTTAATGGTGCTGGTGCCGCTGCAATTTCTTGTACGAAACTTTATGTTTCTTTGGGCGCTAAAAAAGATAACATCGTTATGTGCGACCGTTCTGGCGTGATCCGTAAAGACCGTGAAGTGCTTGATGATATTAAAGCTGAATTTGCTACGGATAGAAAAATCAACACTTTGGCAGAAGCCATGAAAGATTCTGATGTATTTATCGGCCTTTCATCAGCAGATTGTGTTACAGCGGAAATGCTGACTTCGATGGCCAAAAACCCTATCGTTTTTGCGATGGCCAATCCTAATCCGGAGATTGCCTACGAACTGGCGATTAAAACCCGTAAAGACATTATTATGGCTACCGGCCGTTCTGATTATCCGAACCAGGTAAATAACGTTTTAGGTTTCCCTTATATTTTCCGTGGTGCGCTTGATGTTCGTGCAACAGGAATTAACGAGCCGATGAAAATAGCTGCCGTTAAAGCCATTGCAGAATTAGCTAAAAAATCTGTTCCAGAATCGGTAAACTTAGCTTATAATGCCCGTAACCTTAAATTTGGTAAAGAATATATTATCCCAAAACCTGTTGATTTCAGGTTAATTACAGAGGTTTCTATCGCGGTAGCTAAAGCAGCAATTGAAAGTGGAGTAGCCCGTAAAATTATTACCGATTGGGATGCCTATAGCGAAGAACTGAGAAAACGCCTGGGTTTGGATGATGCCATTATGCGTGCCATCACCACCAAAGCTAAAACAGATCCAAAAAGAGTTGTATTTGCTGAAGCTGATAATTACAAGATTTTAAAGGCCGCACAGATTGTTAATGATGAGAATATCGCTATTCCGATCCTTTTAGGAAATAAAGATAAAATACAGGCAATTATTGATGAGCACGGTTTAGAGTTAGAAGGTGTTGAGATCATCGATCAGATGCAAAATCCTGATAAAACCAAACAATATGCCGAGGCGCTTTATCAAAAACGTCAGCGTAAAGGGGTTTCATTAACTGATGCCACTAAATTATTGAGAGACCGTAACTACTATGGCGCATCGATGGTTGAGTTTGGCGAAGCGGATGCGATGATTTCGGGTCTGACCAAAAATTATGGATCTACCATTAAACCTGCTTTACATGTAATCGGTGTTGATCCGAGTGTAAAACGTGTTGCTGGTATGTACATGATGATGACCAAGAAAGGGCCTGTTTTCTTCGGCGATACCACCGTAAACGTAGATCCAACGGCAGAAGAGCTGGTAGATATTACTTTATTGCTTGATAAATCTGTTAAGCAGTTTAACATCAAGCCCCGTATTGCTTTATTATCGTATTCGAACTTTGGTTCAAATGATGGGGTAACACCAAATAAAGTAAGAGAAACGGTTAACCTCCTGCATAAAAATCACCCAGAGGTAATTGTAGATGGAGAGATGCAAGGAAACTTTGCCATCAACAACGAACTGCTGAAAGATAATTTTCCATTTAGCACTTTGGCCGATGCTCCGGCGAACACTTTAGTGTTCCCAAATCTGGAGTCTGGAAACATTGCATACAAATTGTTACAAGAGTTAGGCGGTGCCGAAGCGGTGGGTCCGATCTTGTTAGGACTGAATAAACCTGTTCATATTGTTCAATTAGGTAGTTCTGTACGCGAAATCGTCAATATGGTTACCATTGCTGTTGTAGATGTGCAAGCAAAAGAAGAAATTGCAACATCGAAACGAAAAGGTATATTTGGAAAAACAACTAAAAAGTAGAATTACATGTACGCCTATATTGATGGTAAATTGACATTCAAGAACCCAGCATATGTTGTGGTTGAAGCCGGAGGTATAGGCTATCATATAAACATTTCTTTAAATACATACAGCGCTTTAGCTGATGCAGAAAGGTGTAAACTATACACCTGGCTGCATGTAAAAGAAGATGCACATACATTATACGGCTTCGCCGATGAAGGCGAACGCCGTTTATTTTTACACTTGATATCGGTATCGGGAATTGGACCAAATACTGGTAGAATGATTTTATCATCTATCACACCGGTTGAAATCCAGACCGCAATTGTTAAAGCAGATTTGCCTCTAATTCAAAGAATTAAGGGCTTAGGAGCTAAAACCGCACAACGCCTGGTTTTAGAGTTACAGGATAAACTAAAAAAAGAAGGGGCAGATTCATTAATTTTTATGCCTCAACACAATACTGTTAAAGATGAAGCGTTATCAGCATTAGTAATGCTCGGATTCGCCAAACAAACCGCCGAAAAAACTATAGACCAGATTTTAAAAGTGACAGAGGGAACACTTTCGGTAGAGCAACTAATTAAACAAGCTTTAAAAACTTTATAGATCTACTGCCTTTGAAGAGAATATCTACATTTCTGTTTCTCATCCCTCTTTTCTTAATTGCTTCTCAAAACGCTTTCTCTCAAGTTGTTCCAAGCAAAGCGGATACTATTACCCCAAAAAATAATTTTAGTTTACGCGAGAAAGAACATTTAGGACTTAGTCCGGCCGTTAATCCATTTTATCCGGCACCTAGCAATTTAAAACGCGTTGTAGAATACGATGCCAAGAATAAACGTTATGTGGTAAAGGAATTAATTGGCGAAAAATTTGTTTTAAACACACAATACTTAACCATTGATGAATACCAGCGATTGGTTAACAGTGAGATAAAACGTGGTAACTGGCGTAGCATTTCAAATGCAGAAGTAAGTGATTACAGAAGCACAGGCATTATTCCGCAGATCCAGGTAAACAGCAAAGCTTTCGAAAAATTATTTGGTGGAACAACCATTGATATTCAACCCCGTGGAGAGGCAGAACTCACCTTTTTAGGTCGGGTAAATAAGAATGAAAACCCGCTTTTTAACGAAAGACAAAGGGTACAGACCAATTTCGATTTTAACCAAAGGATACAAATGGATCTGGTTGGTAATATCGGAACCAAACTAAAAATCAAAAGTAATTACAATACCGAGGCCCAATTTGATTTCGAAAATCAGATTAAGCTTGATTATACTGGCGGACCTGATGATATTATCCAAAAAATTGAAGCAGGTAATGTAAGCTTGCCTTTAAATACCTCTTTAATTACTGGAACCCAGGCACTCTTCGGTATTAAAACACAATTAAAATTCGGGCGTTTAAACGTAACAAGTGTTTACACTCAGCAAAAATCTCAATCACGGGAAATTAAAATTACCAATGGGGCGCAACAAAATACCACCACGGTAAATATTGATAGTTACGAGGCCAATAAACACTATTTTTTATCACAATATTTTAGGAATAACTACAATAAAAACCTGGCCAACGC
The DNA here is from genome assembly GCF_056398925.1 of Pedobacter sp. 01T416_2. NCBI lineage: Bacteria > Pseudomonadati > Bacteroidota > Sphingobacteriia > Sphingobacteriales > Sphingobacteriaceae > Pedobacter > Pedobacter sp. 01T416_2. The sequence continues at coordinate 4,202 of NZ_JBFTQI010000142.1, read as the reverse complement.
ACCTATCATAACCTCTCCGATCCAGATTACCAAAATTGAGGTATGGATTACCAATAAGGCAGGTAATACCACCGACTCCAGAGATGTATTGGGCTTGATGGATTTGGGTGAAAATGTTCCTTTTAACAATAATTTAATTACCGGAGGGACTTCCGGTCTGCCGGCAGGAACTACCGCTACGGGTTTCCCGCAACAGTCAAACAACCTGATCTCGCAGTTAAATGCTTATCAGGGGGGGGCTATAAGACAGACAAATTCCAATGCCATCCTTTCTTTCTTCCAGACAACACCTGCCAATAGCAGCAATACAGATAACTTTGCTAAACTGGTTTATGCCAGAAAATTAACCGAGCGTGAGTTTACCTYTCAGCCGCAGCTGGGTTATTTATCGTTGAACAACCCATTAAATGCCGATGAGGTTTTAGCTGTTGCCTACCGTTATACGTATAACGGTGTAGAATATCAGGTAGGTGAGTTTTCTACCGATGTTTCTTTTGATGCGGCAAATCCAAAAGTACTTTATGCTAAATTGTTAAAGAACGAAACCACCAAGATCCAATTGCCAACATGGGATCTGATGATGAAAAATATTTATTCTATCGGAGGGTACCAGATCAGCAGCCAGAATTTTAAACTTGATATTTACCGTATCGATAATGAAACTGGTGTGGATAATCCGGTAATGACTGAAGGACAAAATACTGCGAATAAGCAGTGGATTGCCTTAACCGAGTTTGATCGTTTGAACCAGCAAAATGAGCGCAGGCCCGATGGAGTTTTCGATTTTGTGGCCACAAATAATGCTTTTGGTTCTTATTCTACCGCAAGCAATGCCAATCAGGCGAGTATGTTCGGCGTGGGGAGCAATGGACAAACTTCGATGGTTACCAATACCAATTCGGGTTATATCACCATCGATCCGGCAAATGGAAGAATTATTTTTCCTGTGATTGAGCCATTTGGTAAAGATTTAGCGGCGAAGTTTTTACCTAGTGAGCAGGCATTGATCAATAAATATACTTTTACTGCGCTTTACGATTCAACCCAAACCATCGCTAAGCAGCTGTTTCAAAACCAGAATAGGTACACCATTAAGGTAAATTACCAATCTGATATTTCTTCTGAGTTTAGTTTAAATGCCATTAACGTTCCGGAAGGATCGGTAAAGGTTTTTGCAGGAACAATGCCATTAACCGAGGGGATAGATTTTACTGTCGATTATCAGGGTGGCCGGGTGAGCATCATCAATCAGGCACTTTTGGTGTCTGGTCAGCCGATTCGAATTACTACCGAAAACAGTGAAACCTTTGGCCTGCAGCAACGATCACTTTTTGGAACCCGCTTAGATTACCGTGTAAACAATAAGCTAAATCTGGGCGGTACAATTATGAACCTGACCGAAAAACCTTTAACTCAAAAGGTAAACATCGGCGAAGAGCCTATTTCAAATACCATTTGGGGAGCAGATATTAACTACAGCTCACCATCAAGATTTTTAACAAAACTGGTTGATAAACTTCCGTTCATTTCAACCAAAGCACCTTCGAGTGTAACGTTTTATGGAGAGTTTGCGCAACTGATCCCTGGGCACCCAAGGGCATTGAATTTTGCCGGCAGTAAAAATGGAGTAAGTTACTTAGATGATTTCGAAGCATCCAGATCGGTAATCGATTTAAAGAGTGCCATTGCCTGGCAGCTGTCGGGTACGCCACAGCTTTTCTCAGAGTTTGATAAATCCAACGATTTATCTTATGGTTACAATCGGGCAAGAATTGCATTTTATAACATCGATCCTACTTTTTATAATTCGGCGGCATCTACCACTCCGTCCAATATCAGAGGCAACCGGGGAGAACTTTCCAATCACTATGTGAGAGAAGTGATTGAGCAGGAGGTTTTTCCGTTTAAAGAAACGGCAACGGGGCAGGCCTTAAACATTACCACTTTTGATGTGGCTTATTATCCAACTGTTAGGGGGCCATATAACTTCCGCCCTACAGRTTTTAGACCGGATGGAACATTATTGCAACCTAAAAATAATTGGGGAGGGTTCCAACGAAAAATCGAAACCAACGATTTTGAAGCCTTAAATGTGGGCTTTATTGAGTTTTGGGTAATGGATCCATTCATCTATAAGCCAAATTCTACCGGTGGCGACATGTATTTTAACCTGGGAAATATCTCAGAAGATATTCTTAAGGATGGCAGAAAATCCTTAGAAAATGGTCTGCCAGCCACAAACGACCCAAGCAAATACGAAGAAACCGCTTGGGGCCGTGTACCCAAATTGCAACCCGTTGTACAGGCTTTCGATAACAATGCCAGTTCGCGTAGAGCACAGGATGTAGGTTTGGATGGATTATCAGATGCTGATGAAAAAGTAAAATTTGCAGCGGCAATTACGCAGATTAAATCGCAGTTAAATGCCACCGCTTCTGCCGCACTTGATGCCGATCCATCATCAGATAATTATACTTATTTCAGAGGTCCGGCATTAGATCAGATCAACGCGGGTATTCTTAAACGCTACGAAAAATATAATGGAACGGAAGGAAACTCTAAAACTTCGCAACAGTCGCAAGAAGAATTAGGGCTTGAAAACTCTGCATCTACTTCTTTACCCGACGGGGAAGACATCAACCGCGATAATAACATGACGCAAAGTGATGAATATTTTCAGTATAAAGTTTCGATCCGCCCGGGAGATTTAAATGTTGGCCAGAACTTTATTACCGATAAGGTTACCTCGCAGGTAAAATTGGCTAATGGAAATACCCAAGCCGTTTCATGGTATCAATTTAGAATCCCAATCGGTCAGTACCAGGAAAAAGTAGGTGGGATCCAGGATTTTAAATCAATCCGTTTCTTCAGGATGTTTATGACCAATTTCGCTGATACTGCTGTGATGCGTTTTGCAAAGTTGCAGTTAATCCGTGGGGAGTGGAGAGAATATAATGCTTCCAACCAAGCTGCACAGGTAATCGTCGACCCATCGTTGCCTGCACTTACCCCTGATAATTCTACTATTGAGGTTTCGACAGTAAATATTGAAGAAAATGGAAAACGTTCACCGATTCCATATGTTACCCCTCCAGGTATTCTTCGCGAGCGCGACTACAGCAACTATCGTGGCGATACACGTTTAAATGAGCAATCGCTATCGGTTATTGTAAAATCGTTAAGAGATGGCTATGGTAGAGCTGCATTTAAAACAGCCTATAGCGATTTCAGATCTTACAAACATTTGGAAATGTTTATTCATGCTGAGGCTGTTAATAATCAAATATTAAATGATAMTGATGTTGCCGCATTCTTAAGAATCGGAACCGATAACCAGGATAACTATTATGAATATGTAATCCCGTTAAAGGTAACCAATCCAGGTACAAGCGATCCTGATGCCATTTGGCCAGAAGCCAATAGAATGGATATTGATTTAACACTTTTCCAAAATGCCAAGCTCGCCCGTAACGTAGCTAAGCAAGCCAACGGACAACCGTGGCCTACAAATGTTCCATTTACCTATACCGACGGAAATAGAACTATTATAGTTAAAGGGCAACCTGACATGAGCAAGGTTAGGGTGTATATGGTAGGGATTAAAAATCCGCTCCGTGCTGCCAGTGATGAACGGAACGATGATGGCCTTGATAAAAATGCACTGGTTTGGTTTAACGAATTGAGGTTAACTGAATTTGACGAAAAAGGTGGTTGGGCAGCTACCGGAAGATTGAACTTAAAACTGGCCGATTTTGCAGATGTAAATATTTCCGGAAGTAAATCTACCATCGGTTTCGGATCTATCGATTCGAAAGTGAGCGAGCGGAACCGTGCGGATAATGTATTGCTGGATGTTTCTTCTGCCATGGAATTAGGTAAGTTTCTGCCGCAAAAATCGGGTGTGAAAATCCCGATGTTTGTGAGTTACTCTAAACAGGTTTCTACCCCGCAATACAATCCTAGAACGCCAGATATCGAGCTCAAAAATGCGCTGGAGCAGTCGACAAAAGAACAGAAAGATTCGATTTTAAACTTTGCGCAGGATTATACCGTTAGAAGAGGCATAAACTTCACCAACGTTAGAAAAGAACGGACCAATAACAGTAAACCTGTCCGCCTTTGGGATATTGAGAATTTCGCGGCAAGTTATGCTTATACCCAATATAATCATCGCGATTTTATTAATCAGAGCAGTATTCAGA
>NZ_JBFTQI010000141.1:0-9582 GCF_056398925.1 Pedobacter sp. 01T416_2 | reverse complement strand
GCTTATACCAATATAAACAAGCAGTTTAAAAATACCAGCGTACAGATTGGCTTAAGGGTTGAGCAAACCAATTCGAAAGGAAATCTGATTACCAAAAATACTGTTGTAGAACGAAATTACTGGGATTTCTTTCCAACGTTATTTGTTCAACAAACGCTTTCAAAAAACAATCAGTTGGGTTTTTCTTATAGCAGGAGGATAGACCGCCCAAGTTATGATGCTTTAAATCCTTTTATTTATTATTTAGACGAATTTACCTATAGCAAAGGGAATCCCTTTTTAAATCCACAGTATACACACAATTTTGAGCTTAGTTATACTCTATTACAAAAATATATGCTCTCAATTGGCTATAGCAGGGTTAACGATGTAATTGCAGAGGTAATTTTACCTGATGCAGCAAATCAATCGTTATATCAAACGAATGCAAATATTGCCACCAACATTAGCTACAATGCCAATTTAAACGTACCCGTTCAGATTACGAAATGGTGGCAGACCAACAATAATTTAAATGTTTTTTACCTCAGTTTCAAATCACCAGATTTGGCCGGGAGCGCTTTAAAAACCGGAAAAACCTCTTTCCAGTTTAAATCGCAACAAACCTTTACCATTATGGATGGTTTTACGGCAGAAATAAATGGCAGTTACGAATCTCCGCTTGATTACGGTACCCTAAGTTTAAAAGCCCGTTATTATGTGGATGCGGGTTTGAGTAAATCGCTGTTTAACAAAAAAGCAAGTTTGAAGCTGGCCTTATCAGATGTATTTAACATGTCTGAAAACAATTTATCAAGTGCCTATCCGGGTTTAACTTACTCGGTACATCAAAAAAATGAAACTCAAATTGGTAGAATCAGTTTTACCTATCGTTTTGGTAAAAATGAAATTAAACCTGCCCGCCGCCGTGCAACAGGAACCGAAGCGGAACAAGGCCGTATGAAAAATTAACACTCAGCCCTTCAATTGTGAAAACCCGATCAACATTATGCTGGTCGGGTTTTCTGTTTTGTGTATATTTAAACTGGAAACCTGAACAAAATGTCTGTCGAGAAAATCTCCAAACAAACTACAAATTTAACAGCTGCTGCTTTTATTGAAAAATTAAGCACCTACCAATCTAACGCAGAATTGGAAAAGATTACCCGTTATTTTAAAACTGAGGAGGGTGATTACGGGGCGGGAGACCGGTTTATTGGCGTTCGGATGGGGCAGGTTTTCGAAGTTGCCAAAGCTTTTGTGGCCATGCCTGTTCAGGAAATAGAAAAGCTTTTAGAAAGTCCGGTTCATGAACATCGGGCAGGTGCAGTAAGCATAATGGATTTTAGGGCAAGGGATAAAAAAACAACTGAAGATGTAAAGAAAGCCCTTTTTGAACTTTACCTTAACCGGCACGACCGGATTAACAATTGGGACCTGGTAGACCGTGCCGCATGTTTTGTAGTGGGCAGTTATTTATTTGATAAACCAAGAGATATTTTATACCAATTAGCCGTTTCAGAAAATATGTGGCAGCGCCGGACAGCAATAGTGAGCACATCTTATTTTATCCGTAAAGGCGATTTGACCGATACTTTTGGCATTGCACAAATTCTTTTAAATGATCGCGAAGACCTGATCCACAAAGCAGTTGGTGGTTGGATCAGGCAGGCAGGCACAAAAAATAAAGCCCTGCTAATGGCTTTCTTAGAAAAACATGCCACAACAATGCCCCGTACCATGCTGCGTTACGCCATAAAACATTTTGACAAAAGCGATCGAGAATATTACCTTAAGAGAGTAGATTAGAATTTGTATTCCATTACATAATCGTCCATGAAGTAACCTTCACCTATATCAAGTTTTACCGACTCTTTAATGGTAAAACCTCCTTTTAGGTAAAAATCTTTGGCTTTATTATGCTTGTTCACATTCAATTGTAAAGCACTTCCTCCGGCATCCTTAACCTGGTTAAAAACCTCATTAATTAAGATTTTCCCAACACCTTTGCCATGTGCAGATGGCAGCACATAAAGCTTGTGCAGTTTGTAAATTCGCTCTTCGTGTCCAACAATAGAATATCCTGCAAAACCGAACTGATTTTCGCCTTCCTCTGCAATCAGGAAAATATGCCCTTCCATAAATTGCTTTAGGAGTTCTCCTTTATTGTACATTTTATCCAACATGTAATCAATCTGTTCCTGCCCGATAATATCGAGGTAGGTTGATGGCCAGGTTGCCGCAGCAATAGCCCTGATGATTTCTATATCTTCTTCTTTTGCTTTTCTGAGGGTAATCATATTGGTTCGCTAATAAAAATTGGTTGTCCTGAAAAGGTAAATTCTACAAAGCCATCTTTAACTACAGTAAAAATTTCTTCTTCATTCTGCACCAGGTTAGTTACTTCGATATATCGGTTGCCATGGATCAGGAATTCACTTCCTGCAGGTTTCCAAACGGAGAATCCCGGTTTTATGGGATAGTGCTTCGATCTTTCAGTAAACACCACCAGATTAATTTTGTCTTCAAATCCGGCAAACTTCTCCAGATCAAATTTCTTCGCAATTACATTTACCGCGGGATATTTCTCTTCGTACAGATAATTTACCGCCACCATTAAAGCATCAACAGGGCCTTGAATAACTTTTGTATCCTCTTGCGTTTCCTGTCCGTTCCCGTTTACAAGCACATCTACCTTTAAGCCTAAAGAAAAAATCTTATCGTAATTTTCTCCGTTAACCAAAAGCGTAGGGCTCCATTCGAGCAGTTGCCCCAAAAGCTCTTCATTAAAATTCCCAAGCTCATCGATGTATAAAGCCGGCTCTTGTTTTTCTTTTACAATATGGTGTGAAGACATACTGCGAATATAGAAATTTCGCTTTAAGTACGGTATAAGAAGAATCAGTTAGGGGTAAAATGATTAACGATTGTATGGATATTCACTCACCCAATGGAAGCCCCTGTTGATGAGTCTAAAATCTTTCATATCTTTCTTTTTAAAGCTTACCGATATAGAATCTTTATCGCTCAGACCAGAAATCACCAGCTTATCTTTTCCAATAACATGGTATTTTAACATATACTTCAATGAATCTTTACTGGTAGATTTTAATACCAGTTCTTTCTTTTTCTGATCAAAAACAGTAGTGAAATTAGCGGTACTATCGTTCATCTTTTTTATTCTTGCGTACCCCTCTCGACTGACAATCAATTGTTTCCAACGGGTGCTGTCCGTAGTTAACGGGAGCAAAGTCTTACCTTTGAGCGTCATGTCTTCTACATTGTAAATGCCATACAAAAATGGCTTGGGTGCAGCACTGCCATAAATTTTTGTTTGTTGGATGAATGTATACAGTAAGGAAACGATAGAGGCGGTGATGTACAAATATTTTAAGCTATAAGCCAAAATGTAAAGCCATCGCTTTTTAAAGGTAGGGCGATACATTTTATCCAGCTGCTGACTTTCATATTTGAGAAAGAAGCGGTATAGCTTTAAGAAATGCGGTGCCAAAATAAAAAGACTCATTACCACAAGTGCGGTAGAGAGTAGTTTTACCGGTACATCGAAGAAGTAGTTCATCGCCATTACATGTGCCGTGGCCGCTAGTGAAAGAAAGGCACCAACCACTACCGTTCTACGGAACAACAATAAAATGGCAGAAACTTCTACAATACCCATAAAAATGTTGTAACCTTTCGAAAAACCGAGGAAAGTCCATGCCAGGCCCATTGGTGATGCATCGCCAAAAGGCTGAAGCAATCTGGTTAAGGAAGGGTCTGGAAACTGGAGTTTGACTACCTTTATTAAGCCGTAGAATATCAGGGTAAAGGCCAGGTAAAACCTCACCAGTACCACGAGCCAATAATAGGCAGCATTGTAGCTTTTGCGTTTGCGGTCTAAAACCGACCAGATGATACAGCCTATTACCGAAACGAAAAATATAAAAAGCAATAATAGCCAATCGTAAGAGGTATCCCCACTGCCATTGGTATAAATTGTAAAATCGTAATTGTAATGGATAATATGTTTAGAAAACCATGGAATAAAATGGTGCAGGACCAAACTCGGCAACTGCAGTAATCCCGACAGAAATTGAAAAGCCCCGTTATTGTTCAGGATGATGAAAAGAGGTAACAGAAGGAAAAAGAATCTGAAAGAGATTTTTTTATAAATGTTCCAGGGTGCATTGGTTTGAAGAGCGTTTTCAGACATATTAGCTAGGTTTTATCCCAAAACTAAAAATTATCCTACAGGCTTCAAACTATAAAGTGTTAATTAACAGTAGTTTCTTTAACTAAAGTGTAAAAATCTTGATAGGCTTCAATAAAATCATCGGCAAAATTAATGGCTCCGGATACGGCTATACCATAAATACCGGTTTGCATTAAAGCTTCTACATCGTAGGTTTTTATCCCGCCCACCGCCAACACCGGAATATTGATGGACATCGCCTTCAATTCTTTTATTACCTGTTGATAGCCCTCGGTACCTACAAGCGCATAATTATTGGGTTTGGTTTCAGTTTCTGCAAATGGACCATAACCAACATAATCGGCTCCTTCCTGGGCAAGTCTGATTAAATTTTCTATTGTACTTGCTGATCCTCCAAGGGTGATATCATTTCCAACCAGATTGCGCAGGGCGATAAAATCGGCATCCATATCTTCCATATGAAAACCCTGTATATCGGCCTTTCCATTTAAATGAACATGATCGGTAACGATTAAGGTGCTACCCCAATCATCACAGATTTCGGCTATCGCATTAATATCCTGTAAGAGTTCTTCATCGCTTTTGCTCAGGCAACGGTATTGGATCCATTTTGCGCCAGCCTCGCAGGCCTGTTGCACCTGTTCGATATGGCTTAAATGGGGGATATCGTGCGTAATGTAATGAAGCCTCTCTATATATTTCATACTGGGTGAACAGGATTTTTAAGATGATTTGATTTTAAGATCAGGAGGCAATATAAACAAAATCGCCATTGCAAGTATATTCCGCAATGACGATCCTGTTTTTTGAATGTTAAGCTTTTCTAAAACTTAACGTTCAGGCTTAGCAAAAAGTTAGTTCCCGCCTGTGGGTAAAAGAAGTTTTCGGTTACCCTGCTTCCACCTGCCTGGTAGCCATAGGTATAACCATTGCTTTCGTATTTCTTATCGAAAATATTGTTTACCAATAAACCAAGGTTTACGTTTTTAACACCTGCAAATTTAAAGTCGTAACCCAAACGTGCATTGCTTACCCAATAACCGTTAATGGTCCTATCGTTGTTCTGCGTATTATCCAGGTATTGTTTGCTTACATATTTGCTCTGTAAGGCTACAGCAAAACCACTAACAGGTTTGTAAACCAGCTCCCCAAAAAGAACAGCGCTTGGAGAATAGGAGATGTCGGTTAATTTATAGTTGTTTACCACCTGTCCACCGTTATCATAGTCATCATAATATTCGGTAAAGTTCTTGATTTTGTTTCTGCTCAATGCTGCATTGGCGTTTAATACAAATTGAGAAGAGATGGTGTATGAACCGTCTGCCTCAATCCCTAAACGGTAGCTTCTGTCTACATTCTGACGGAAATTTCCGCCAACATCATTTATTTTTCCGGTAACCACCAATTGGTTTTTATAAAACATACCATAGGCATTTGCACCGACATTAAATTTATCATTTTTAAAACGGTAGCCTAACTCTACATCATTCAAACGTTCAGGTTTTGGAGAAATACCAACAGCGGCATCTGTATAGTCATCGCGGTTAGGCTCTTTGTTGGCCACACTAAATGAGGCATAAACATTGCTCTGCGGATTGATAAAATATGTTGCACCAAATTTCGGGTTAAAGAAATTCAAGGTTTCGTTAATAGCCAAAGTGTTTAGTTTGTTTTCCGTTCCGGCAACATCGAAATATACCCGGCGGTACTGTAGGTCGGCAAATAAGCTTAACGATTCTACCGGGCTATAATTTACTTTACCATAAACGTTAAAATCGGTTTTGARACCATCGTTATCATAATAATGCCTGTCTATATTTCCATTTGAAGCATACTGGGCCCAGATCACCTGCCCGAAGTGGGCGCCTTTATATTCGTTATATGCACCGCCCAAAGTAAAATTTAAATTCTTTTGAGGCACGTAGTTAAAGGCATAGGTAACACCATAAAAGTCGTTATCTAACCACCGTCTACGGATTAAATCCGTTTCGGTAACTGGTGCTCCTCCCGGAATAACAACCGGATTTAAGCCATAATTCTTAAGTTTATCCTGTGCCCTGAATTCTTCATAATAACCTTCGCCTTTGGTGTAGTGTAAAGCGCCGTTAAAAGAAAACTGATCAGAAAACTGTCTGGCATAAATTAACTGGTAATGGTTTTGTGTATAGTTATCCGTTTGGTTATTGTACAAGAAACTGTTGTAAGTTCTTCCAGAGTTTAAAAGATTAGCGGCGTCATCTGCACCCAATCCGTTTCTGTCAATATAGGCATTCATTCCAACCACATCATTTTCTAAGCGTGATTGCGGAATACCGTTCCATGATTGATAGGTTTTCTCATTTCCTGAAAAAACATTTACGCGCAGGAGGTCTTTATTGCCATGGTAGGCACCAGAGAGAAAATATGATTTAAGCAGTGATGAACCACGGTCTACATAACCATCAGAACTGATTCTTGATAAACGGCCATCAAAGCTAAAGCGGTTGTTAATCAAACCAGTTCCAACCTTAACGGTGTTTTTCCAGGTATTGAAACTGCCGTAAGTGCTGTTTACTTCCGCATAGGGCTCCATTTCGCTGGCAGTTGTCTGAATATTTAAACTCGCACCGAATGCACCTGCACCATTGGTTGAAGTACCTACACCGCGCTGAATCTGTATGTTATCTACAGATGAAGCAAAATCGGGCATGTTTACATAAAACGTACCTTGGCTTTCGCTATCGTTTATTGGAATACCGTTAACCGTTACGTTGATCCTGCTATTGTCGCTACCGCGGATACGGATACCTGTATAGCCTACGCCCGCACCAGCATCAGAATTAACCACAACTCCTGGTGTGTTCTGAAGGATGAAAGGCAGATCTTGTCCGAAGTTATTCTGTTGGATTTCTTCCTTGCTAATGTTCTTATACGTAGTTGCTGATTTTTCTGTCGCCCGTATAGCGCGGACAATCACCTCATCTGCCAGGAAATTTTGAGCCGAGAGGCTAAAATCCAGCGTAGTATGCTGTTTAAGTTCTACAGCTCTTTCGATTGTTTTATAGCCTACATAACTTACCACAATCGTGTATTTTCCGTTAACGAGGTTAGTGATGCTGTAATTTCCGGAGGCATCACTTACAACTGCGGTTTTTTGAGTTCTTAATTTAACCGTAGCGCCGGGAAGTGGCTGCTGGTTTTGATCTGTTACTTTACCGGTAACAGTAATTTGTGCCGATGCAAAGAAAGGCAACATTGCAACAAGCGCTGCAAAAAGTAAATTTTTCAATTTTATTGTTTTTAGTTAAACCCATCGGAAAAGGGGCATTGCCGATTTTCAGTTAAACTTCCATAACTCCAATCCCTACGCCGGCATTACCCGGATCAGGTGCATTTATAAGGTTTAGGGTTTTGAGGTTTAGGGCTTAAGGGTTTTACCCTCCACCTTCTGCCTTTTACCTTTCGCCTATAAAATGGGTATGATCTCAGCCTGTTTTTGTGTTTATTTAAACAAGGCACCCCTAATGATGGTGCAAATGTAGAAAATATTTAACAATAAGCGTGTTTTTTGATGCATTATGGGTTAATTGGACAAAAAAATAACAACTCCATAGCATTACTTAACGAATTTGGTGGGATTTTAGGTTTAGAAAATGAAAGGTTCTGTGTGCTTGACATCTTCAGGCCCGCTCCCGTTTCTGCTGCAGATGAAACCTGTGAAACAAGCCCTTCCATTTCCAAATAAAAAAATAATAATATTAATAGGAAACGAGTGGTTCTGAACATTTAGCTTTTTCAGCCCCGCTTTTGGTACGAGTTCCGATGAAGGATCGGAAGCTCTTCCCGACAATCGGGTTTATTTCACTTAGGCCGGTGCTGGGAAAACAAACCGCTGTTAACTAAACCCGACAGCAGCGGTTCCGATCCTTCATCGGAATTAGCGAATGGCGGGACTACAGCACCTATGAAATACTAACCTTTCATTTCCTAAAAAAAACATTTTATTATTAATGGGAAATGAGCGCCCTGAGCTTTTGGCAAATTTCAAACAAAGTCATGAATCTAGTCAAGAAACATCTATTTTCTTATACACAAAGAAAATCGTTTACTGCCTTAATTGCATTTTCGAACCTTTCATCACCCAATCCACCAATTACCTTATAATTCGCATTTAGTGCTTTCAGTTCATTATGCCAAACCTGCATAAAATATTCGCGCTTATCGGGGAAATCGCGCAGCGGATCATCTTGCCAGGGCAAATCGATGTCCATTAACAGATACAGGTCGTACGGTCTCTTAGGCAGTGCATCCAGCACTTGCTGTGGTGTTTCACCTAGTACTTCATCGCTCCAGATCTTTACCGTAATAAAAGTCGTATCACAAATAATAAAATCGCTTTCGGTAGTTACTAAAATAGCGTCCTCCAAAGCTACCTGCCCGTAATACATGTTCACTTCATCTTGCAGGGTATAATCGGCAACCAGGTTTTCGCAGTAATAGCGGGCATACTCTGGCACCCACGAAACTTTATAATATTTTGCCAGCAATTGAGATATGGTAGATTTTCCCGTACTTTCCGGGCCAACAATAGCGATCTTTTTAATGTTTTTATTCACGATATGTTTTCTGAATACGGTCAAATGTAATGGAAAAAGCCTTAAAAGAAAAAATCCGGTTGAGGAGGGCTCCTCTAACCGGATAATAAACCAAACAAACTATTTATGAAGAAATCCTCATGGCGGGTAACTAATCCGCGGAGGAAGCTTTAGATCATTGTCTAAAGTATATACAAAACGCATATATGTTCTGCTTATTACAACATTATTGCCAATATTTCTAATATCACAACTTCGTGACTTAATTCTGACGTGTAGCGCCACTTTTACGAAATTCTTTTAACACTAATTAACATTTACAATAAAACCGTACATTTGATTTTGACAGCCATGTATAATTTATAGTACAATCTAAAAATTAGTGTTCATTATTTAAAACTATTTGTACTAAATGGTGTTATTTATTTAAGACATCAACAACTAAAACGTTATACCATGAAAAAGTTATGTGTTGTATTATCTCTGCTCATTGTATTTGCTTTAGGTTCAATTGCCTTTACAAATATTAAATTGGGTGGAATAATCGGAAAAATTACACCGGGTGATGCGGCTTCTGCTGTTTCGCTTGTAGCGGCGACAGACACGCTAAAAGCGCAGGTTAGCCAAGGTGTTTTTACTTTTACTAACCTCAAAGAAGGCGTTTATACTGTCGTTGTAAAAGCCAATGCACCATACAAAGATGCTGTTATAGAAAAGGTTGCCGTGAAAGATAGCGCCACCACAGATTTAGGCGAAATTAAATTACAGCAATAGTTCATTTCGCAAAAGAAAAATCTAAAAAGAGCACTTAAATAG
>NZ_JBFTQI010000140.1:0-9602 GCF_056398925.1 Pedobacter sp. 01T416_2 | reverse complement strand
ATTCCCAGGTATTCACGCGTTTGTAAAAGCGGATTAATTTATATCGTTCGGTTCTAACACCAAAATGAGGAGATACCGAATGTTCGCCATTTTCATAATAATGATAAAACATGGCATCCCTGAATGCTACTTTTTTTGATTGAAACAAAGGCAACATCGATTTCCCTTGCATAGCTTGTGGTATTTTAAGCTTTGCGGCGTCAAGCAAGGTTGGCGCAAGATCGAGATTCATTACAAATGTTCCGTTTTTACTTCCCGGTTTAATCACACCGGGGTAACGCATGATCATTGGTGTTCTGAAAGATTCTTCATACATAAAACGTTTATCAAACCAACCATGCTCGCCTAAATAAAAACCTTGATCTGAAACGTAGATTACAATGGTGTTTTTAGTAAGATTGTGTTTTTCAAGGTAATCGAGTGTACGGCCAATATTCCGGTCGAGCGATGCTGCTGTGCTTAAATAATCGCGCATATAACGTTCATATTTCCATTCAACCAAAGCTTTGCCTGTTAAATTCCGGCTTTTTAAATCTGCCTCGATTGGCTTGTAGTAGGCATCGAACCTGGCCCTTTGTGCTAAGTTCATTCGGTTAACGCTACCCTCTCCATTTTTGCTATAAGAAAGCATTTTCAGATCGTAGCCCATTAACATGGTTTTATCAATGGTCATATCCTGTACTTTTGCCGCTTCCCGGTTTACATAATTGTCGTAAAAATTTTTAGGCAAAGGGAATTTCACTTTATCAAATTTCCCCATATCAGTCGTATCCGGAAGCCAGGTGCGATGCGTAGCTTTGTGCCCAATAACCAAACAGAACGGCTTCGATTGGTCTCTATTATCTAACCACTGTTCAGAGGCATCTTCTATTAAATTGGTTACATAACCTTCTTTATGCACGGTTTTACCATCCATGCCGATAAAATCGGGGTTGTAGTACTGCCCCTGATCTGGCAGAATGCTGTAATAATCAAATCCCTGAGGTTTATCGCCCAGGTGCAACTTGCCTATCCAGGCTGTTTGATATCCGCCAGACTGAAGGTGTTTGGCAAAATTATCCTGTCCATGATCAAAATGGGAGGTTTCATTATCTTTAAAACCATTTTTATGGCTATATAATCCTGTTAATATAACGGCCCTGCTCGGTCCGCAAATAGAATTGGTTACATAAGCTTTGTTAAAGGTTACCCCCGACCGGGCAATACGATCGATATTGGGTGTTTGCGTTAATTTACTACCATAACTGCTTATCGCCTGAAAAGCATGATCATCAGAAATGATGATTACAATATTGGGTTTTTGCTGGGCATAGCCTAGTTTGCAGCATAACAGCGCAGTGATTAATATTATTTTTCTCATTGATGGTTTAATTGAATTTAAGGGCATTATTCATAGCCATTTTCAAAAACGATGGTCTGTTGTTTTTTCAGGCTCACTTCGGCAATTCCATCATCGCCCATTTTTACAATCTCAGCAGGTACATCTCTTACCACATAGGTTTTGAAAGGCAGCTTAATTCTAAGTACACCCGCTTTTTCTGCGTATACTTTTACTTTTGTTGGCACACCGTTTTCTTTATTTCCGCTTACTAAAAAGGCGCCTTCAGCACGTAAATTATTAAAAGCTACATCTTTCCAGCTTTGTGGTACAGCGGGGAATGCCTGTATATAACCATTTCTGCTTTGTAATAAAAGTTCCTGAACGCCCTGTGCAAAGGCAAAATTGCCTTCTAAAGTAAACGGGCGGTAGGTGAAGTCTGAGTACTGCCCTCCTTTTTGATCGCCATTTAAATGAAAACTGTTCGGCGAACAGAAGTTGGATGCAAAAATTTCCAATTGCTTTACCGCCTTATCGGCTTGGTAAGCCCTTGCGTATATAGAAGCCATCCAGCTAAAAGAATAACCACACCATGCTCTTGTACCAATTTCTTCTAACCGTTTTAAGGAGTTATCAATAATGGCTTTATCCTGCTGGTGGTTAACATCCAACAAATCGAGCGGATAAATGGCCATATACTGCGACATGTGCCTGTGCGAGCTTGTTAAATTAGATCCAGGGGCGATGGTAAAACCAGTTTCATTTATTTCATAACCCGGTAACTGATTCAGCATTTCCGCCCAATGTTTGCTTTCGTCTATCTTACCTTTTGCCATGCTTACTTCGGCCGCAGCTTTAAATAAAAATTTAGCTAAGGCCAAATCGAAATTGGTCCAGTTTAAGAACCAGGCTTTAATACTGTTATCATTATACTCTGGACTAGAGCTTAAAGGCAGTGAACGTTTGCCATCTTTCAACCTTGTAATGTTCTCCAGATAGGTTGCAGCTTCATGTATATACGGATAGGCTCTCTTTTTAAGAAACGCTTTATCCTTGCTATATTTCCACTGCCAATAAAAATGTTGTGAAGTCCATGCGCTTACGGTTGGCGAAAGCGAATACTGGATCCACCCACCCATTGGGTCACCATTTAATGTAATTACGCCCGGAACATTTAAACCCTCAACACCAAAATATTGCTTGGTATAAGTAAGATTTCGTTCTCTGATTTTCCATAGCCAATCGGTAAAAGTGGCTCCTTCGGCCAGGTGGTTAGCGGTATAAGTTGGCCAATAACTCAATTGGGTATTCAAATCGTTATGAAAATCGCCTTTCCAGGGTGGCAAACTACCGTTATCGGCGGTCCAAACGGCTTGTAAAGTTATGGCCGGTGCGCCTTTTCTGGCTACACACCCTAATTTATACATTTCTAAATAGTATTGTTTTTGAATAAGCTGATCCGGAACAGAGATATTCGATTTATTCCAGAAATCCTTCCACCATTTGGTATGAGAATCCCAACCTGTTGGCTCTTTCGCCGCTGAAGGAATACCAGGTAATTTTGCAGCTTTATCATTACTAATGGTCCATGAACCGATTACATTGCCATTAGCCACTGTTTTCCATTGAACCAACACTTCATAATAGTGCCCATCATAAGTAGGCTGACGGTAACGGACACTATTTGCAGTATTGGCAACTGTTCCTTTTGCATAACCCAATTTCTGTAAGCCCTCACCTGCATGGCTGTTGTCGCCTTTTTCTATTAAATTATTGGCGTAATTATGTACAATCAAATTAGGTATAATCGTTGTAGATTTAAGGTTTTCGAAACTAAAATAGCCCTGCTGCTGGGCGGCATGGATATAACAGTTAAAAACAGTACCATTTTCAAATTTTACCGTATTTAAAGCCGTTTCGATATCCAATTCGTTCGATACTACCTTCCCTAGTTTAGCAATATCAAATTCCATTGCCGCAGCTGGCAATTTAGTTGGATATGGGCTTCTATCATAAGGTTCATCGCCTATTTTTTGAACGGCGGCATAGTTGTTTTGATGAACCTGCTCTTCTACCCACTTAAAATTAAGCTTCGAGATATCAAGCGCCTTGCGTTCATCCCACAGATCTGCACGATCTAAAGAAAGACGTAGTTTATTGTTCTTTTCCCATATTAAAACGCCTAACATACCATTCCCCAAGGGCATGGCTTCATCCCACCTGTTGGCGAGTTTAGGAAAGGAAAGATTATAAGGTTTTAATGATTGGGCATAACCTGCGAAAGAAAAGCACAGGAGTAAAAAGAATAGGGTAAATTTAGTTTTCATTTGTTTGTTTAGAAATGGTTAGTACCTGTGGTAGTGTATCAATTTCTAAAATAATGATATTAAATTACAATAAAATCGCTAAAATTTGCGCAAACGTTTGATGGGTAATATAAAACAGGAAATTGCGAAAAAAAGATTAGTGTACAATCTTGAA
Organism: Pedobacter sp. 01T416_2; assembly: GCF_056398925.1. Taxonomy (NCBI): domain Bacteria; kingdom Pseudomonadati; phylum Bacteroidota; class Sphingobacteriia; order Sphingobacteriales; family Sphingobacteriaceae; genus Pedobacter; species Pedobacter sp. 01T416_2. The sequence continues at coordinate 5,803 of NZ_JBFTQI010000140.1, read as the reverse complement.
AACGAGTTCTTTTAAGAGTTCTCCATCTTCAACATTTCCGGTACTATCTAAACCTTTGCTTTTTAAATCGTATTCGCGGAGTAAACCGATCACCTGGAAAACTTTTCCTGTGTTGTAATTTCTTGCAGCTACCTCATAATCTTTAACAAAGAATGGAGGCACACCCAAAGCTGATGCCGCATCGGCCTTATTGGGGATATAGTGATATTTTAGAAGCTTAGTGAAGTAACCACCTAAATTGGCCAAAACCATTACTGTTGGGTTGGCTTTAGGGTTGCTGGCGAAGTAATTGATAATTTTATTGCATTTCAGCACATCGCGGATGGCCAGTGCCTTCTGCAGTTCAAAAACATTATATTCTTTACTAATGCCTATGTTTTTCTGAACCAGATCGGTATTAATGGTTGTCTCTTTCGGAACATTGAGCATTAACTTTTCGATCTCGTTGGCAATTTTAGAAAGGTCGGTTCCTAAATATTCGGCCATTAAAGCCGATGCCTGCTGATCGATCTTGTAACCTTTATCTTTAATAAATTCTTCAATCCATGGCACCAGTTTATAATCGCGTACAGGATCTGACTGAAAAATCAATCCGCTTTTATTAATGGCTTTGTAGATTTTTTTTCGTTTATCGAAGTTCGCATACTTAAAAGCCAAAACCAATATGGTACTCGGTAAAGGTTTTTCAAAATAGTTGAGCACAAATTCGCCCTCTTTACTGCTCGAATCTTCTTTGCCCCACTTTAAATCCTGCGCTTCCTTAACAATTACCACCTGATAATCAGACATCATCGGGTAACGCTTTGCAGCACCCAAAACCGTAGCCATATCGGTATCTTTACCATACAAAACAGTCTGATTGAAACCTTTTTCGGCATCGTTCAATAACTTATCTTCAATATAATCTGTTACTTGATCGATATAATAAGATTCTTCTCCATGTAATAAATACACCGGTTTGAATTTTCGGGCTTTGATATCTTTGATAATTTCGGCAGCAGTCATTGCCCGTAAAATTACGATTTAGGTTTAACGATTTGGGTAAATGTTTATAATTTAAGAGATACTATATCTGAGATGTTAGATAGGAGATTTCCTTCCATATCTTAGAATTAATTAACTTTGCACGATAATAATTGATGGATTGTTCCATTGTTAACGGAGAACTTCCAACTGTTAACTGAAAACTGATTACTGCCAACTGAGAAAATGTTCAACCCTACCCCGCTTAACCTACCGCCATATCCATTTAAAATTACCCAAAAAGATGATCTGGTTTTTATTTTCGATGAGTTGAGGAAAAAGCACCTGGTGCTTACGCCCGAAGAATGGGTCCGTCAGCATTTTATACAGAACCTGATTTTGGAAAAGAAATTCCCACGCACATTGATCCAGATTGAAGGTGGTTTGGTGCTAAACCAATTACAAAAGCGAAGTGACATTTTAGTGTACAATACGGCTGGCGAAAAGCTGATGTTAATTGAATGTAAGGCACCCAAAGTAAAGATTACGCAATCGGTTTTCGATCAGGCATCACGGTACAATTCTATACACCAAGCCAAATGGATTGTGCTAACCAATGGTTTGCAACATGTTTATGCGAAGATGGACCTTGAAAAAGGTAAGTTTAACTTCGTAAAGGAAATGCCAGAGTATTTGGGCTTGTAAGGAGTGTTTGTCATCCTGAGGCACGAAGGATCTGCAGCCTATGGAATACTTGCTCAGTATAACATAAAATCCATATCATCTTATACGATTGATGGAAAGCAAAATCAGTAGTATTTGGGTTTGTTCCTGCCCCGCTCCCGCTTCTGCCAATTGATCCCGATGCAAAATCGGGAGGCATCTCGCTTTGATCGGGTTTAAGTGGCACGGTAAGTAAAGATATTAGGGTTTGTAGGGAGTATGATAACCTCGCCATTCATATATCGATCATTGAGACACAACCAGTAGAAAAAAGATCCTTCGTACCTCAGGATGACAATCACTTTAATTGCGTTTTCTGAATCATGCTATGCAATCTTCAATAGTAGCAATACCCCCTTCCGATTATAAACCTGATTGACGCGAAAATCCTTTTTTGTCATCCTGAGCGGAGTCGAAGGGCAAAAAAGATTGGAGCAGAAAGCAGGACGAACCTTAAAACAAACTACAACAATTGCTTTTCCCCCAAAAAAAATTAGGAGCATTAAAAATTCTTTCATTTTCCGTCATTGCGAGGAGGAACGACGAAGCAATCTTACAACGATCGCTATTAATCTATCTTTTAGATTGCTTCGTCGGCTGAAAAAGCCTTCTCGCAATGACGATTTTGTGCAGATGACAGATCACCTAAACACTATATTCCGTCTTCCAAACCTGTTTATTCCCGCTATAAATGGCTTCGTTACACATGGCCACACAGATAGCCGCCTGGGTTCCGGTATTGATATTTGATACTGGTTCTTTCTTGGTTGTTATCGATTTATAAAATTCATCTAGAGCATAATTTGTACCATCAATGGTGGCTTTATCCAAAATCGGGATTCCACCATCTTTATTTACCACAATCTTTGTGGCCCCAGTTACACCATCAACTATGCCTAATTCTTTTTTGGCACTTTCTTCAGGATAGAACAAACCGGTGTTGGTAAGCAAAGAAACCGAACCTTTGGTGCCTTTTATTTTAAACAGGTAACCATCATGTGCATTGCCACAAGTGGCTCCAAAATTGCCGATCATACCTTTTTCGTTATAACGGAGAATGGCCTGAATATTATCGTAGGTTTCGCGCCCATCTTTAAACACATCTATCCCACCCGATCCCATAATTTCATCAGGCTGCGTTTCGAAAGCCCAATTGATAAAATCGATTTGGTGCGATAAAAGTTCGGCGGCTAATCCGCCAGAATACTCTTTATACATCCGCCAGTTGATTTTACGTTCTAAAGCTGGATCTGGCACTGCCCTACGCCAATTGCCGTTACGGTCCCAACGGCAATCGATCTGGCTAACCTTGCCCAAATAGCCACTTTGGATCATATCCTTCACCTTAAAATACAAAGGCGAATAACGATACTGATAACCCACCTGAAAAACCTGATTGGGATATTGTTTTACCAGTTTTTTAAGTTCGAGTGCCTGGGCAATATTGTATGTCATGGTTTTTTCTACATACACATGTTTGCCAGCCAGTACCGCATCTTTGGCAATTCTGAAATGTTCGCTTAAAGGTGTGGCAATAAAAACCGCGTCGATTGTTTTATCGTCTAAAACTTTGTGATAATCTTTTAGGGCCTTTGCATCCGCAGGAACATACTTTTCGGTTTCCTTAAGCCTAAAATCGAGTAAATCGCAATAAGCTTTAATTTTATACTTTGCAGGCATTGATTTAATTACCGACAAAACACCTTTGCCACGATCGCCGCAACCAATCATTGCCACATTAATAATTTCATCAGCCACTAAATTAGCAAAACCCTGATTACCAACAAGTAAACCAGAGCCTAACAAAGTAGTATGTTTTAAAAAAGATCGACGATGCATGTTATAATGATTAAAATATTACTTATTATTTAATTGGAGCGCGCAACTCCTGCTACTATTAAAGGCTAGTCCCGCCAATGCTACAATCTTTTTGTTGCCAGCATTTGCAATATTAACGAAAATGCAACAAAAAAGTATTTTCGCGTATGTTGGGGCTATTTAAATCTTTCAGTGCCTTTAGGCCAGTTTGCAATGCAAACCGTTAACAATAAACCCGATCCGATAGCTATCGGATGAGCTAAATAGCCCACAGTGAGATACGAGCGAGGACTATATGCGAAAGCGGGACTGCAGGCCGCCATATTGAACCAACGCTCATTTTCAAGTCATTAAACTTATAAATTCTTGATTTTAATGGTCCTGAAATCCACCTTATTTCCATGGTCCTGCAATAGGATATGTCCTTTTGGTGCTTCACCAAAGTTTTTCCAGTCTTTATATTTACTAATGGCAACCAGTTTTTTAAATTCTTCAGAGCCACGGGTATATTCTAAAACTTTAACGCCATTTAAATAATGCTCTACTTTGTTATTTGGGTATACCACCAAACGGCCATTGTTCCAGCTTCCAATAGGGCGCAGGTAACGGGCTTCTTTTTTCGAAGTCATTAAATCGTATAGCGAAGCCAAGGTACGGTTTCCATCTCTGCCCAATTTTGCATCAGGGTGTAAAACATCATCTAAAACCTGATACTCGAGACCAATAGCAGAACCTGTATTTTTTTCGCTTAGGGTAACAAAATATTTTACGCCACTGTTGGCACCTGGGGTAAGTTTAAACTCGAACGACAAATCAAAAGCTGCATATTCATCCTTGGTTACAATATCGCCGCCGTTGGTCGATTCTGCACCACCCGATGGCTCTACACTGATAACGCCATCGGCAATCTTCCATCCTTTGGCAGGGAAAGTAGTTTTATAAGCACCAACCCAACCTGTATTGCTTTTACCATCGAACAAAAGTTTATAACCTTCCGATTTCTCGTAAGCAGATAACGTATTCGGCGTTAAATTAACCGTATAAATTCCTTTTGGAAAAGCTTTGGCTTTTAAGCCCTCTGTTTGAATGTTAATGTTTTTGAAATAAACTTTCTTGCCATCATTATCGAGGTTATTGCCAATACCATGAACCTGCAAACCGATAAATCCTGATTTATCCAAAGTATCAATCACGTAGGCAACAGGTGCGCCATTTACCCAGGTTTTGGTTTCGTTACCAATACATTCTATTTTGTAATGGTTAAACTCATTCTTTTTATACAGCGGTTTTGCCGATGGGTTAAGTTCTAAAGGATATAGCCATAATCTTCTGGCTTCGTCGTAAATTCCCCCGGTCCATGCCCTTGGTGTAGGGTCTATTTCTACCTGCCTGCCAAAAACCAATCCTTTACCGTTGTTTCCTTCTGGTTTAATATGGCTGCGTGTTTGCACGCCCGAGTTGGTGGTTTCACCTTCCAGCTTCACATCGAGTTCTAAAATGAAATCGCCATATTCTTTTTCAGTGATTAAGAACGAATTTGGTGTGCCTTTGGTCATCGTTCCGATAATCATTCCGTCTTCAACTTTGTACGGAGCTGCTCCTGCAACTGCTTTCCAACCGGTTAAGGTTTTGCCATCAAATAATGGTTTAGCTTTTTGGGCAGCGGCTGATAAACTGATTAGCGAAAGGGCTAGAATACTATATTTTTTTAAATTTAACATGATTGGTTTAGGGATTTTATCTTTTATTGATTGAGAGGTATCCTTCCTCGCTATGATAACATTTTAATATTTAAATACTTTTCCGTTTGCGATTACTTCTTGTCTGCTTTCATCGAAAATTGCTTTTGCACCTGTTCGTACCGCAGCATTGGTCATGATATTGGCAATAGAATGTGAATAACCGGCTTCAACAGGTGCATTTGGTGTTTTACGACTACGCACACATTCCATCCAGTTGCGCATATGGCCAGAAGTTAACGCATCACCACCCATATTTGCTCCTGTAGCCGCTTTAATTTCGGTTTTACTTAAATCAAATTCTGGCAAAAGATTGGCTTTTAAGCCCATGGCCGCAGCTTCTCTCTCCTTTAAACCACCTTTTGGCGATACTTTATTGGTAATTAAATTCAACTCGCCACCGTTAGAATAATAAACCTCTCCCACATCGCCCACACTATTCTGCATTCTTGACGTAAAAGTAACCTGGAAACCATCTGTAGTATCAGGCTGGCCATAATCGAATACGGCAACCATCGAATCCCAGTTTCTACGGCCATCTTTCCAGGTGTAAATACCTC
>NZ_JBFTQI010000139.1:0-9616 GCF_056398925.1 Pedobacter sp. 01T416_2 | reverse complement strand
GACTGAGAACTCATTCCATGTCCTCTTATCTTCTATCCCTTGTGCTCCAGCAAATTCGCTCACTTGCAATAAGCATAGGACTGTTAGTACAATAATTCTTTTCATCCGTATATAATTTGTTTTTTAATGATGATGAAGCCGTCATGAGCAATATTTTTCACAGTTTGTCTATTTTTTAATCGGTGTTCAAGAGCTCGCAAGCTCGGTTCATTTCGCTTCGCGAGTGTCAGCTCACGATGGTTTCATATTAATTTTTTTCTTTACTAATACCTTATATAATCACAGTTCAATTTGTACAACATCGACCAGACTGGTACGCATTGAAGCGGGAAGTTTAACTTGGACCTGCTCATCAGAATAACTGAACTTTAACGATTTGGCTGACCCCAATAACTTCACCTTCTTTGGTTTGCTTGCTGTTTTTAGCGTCAACACGATATCTTTGGCCGGAAGTCTGTCCTTCTCATACATACCATTATCTTTAAATTCGGGAATTGCAAAAAGGTAACGGAAATTGTTATTTGACGTTGCAGGTACCGAAGCTGTTTCACCTGCAGGCAACTGCTTTGTGTTTTTTACTGCTTTTCCATTCGCTTTCATCCAATGTGCTATAACTTTTAAATTCTCATATACAGCCTCCGGCATCGAACCATCAGCTTTAGGGCCAATACTTGGCAAATAATTAACTCCCCAGGCGCGCATGGCAACATATTGCCCCAAAATAAATGCATTGGAACGAAAAGGAAGAGTATTACTGTTATTCCAACTTTCTGTCCAAGTATTACAGAACTCTGCCCAGGTATCACCAGGGTCTTTTGTGGGAGGAGTTCGTTCAAAGGTTATAAAATCGCCTGTACCATGCATGCGGGGATTCATTACAATACCTGGTTGCAAACGTCTTATCTCTTCCTGAGTTAGCACCTTAGAAGGATTATCTATGGCTGCACGGYCGTCAAACCAGAGCAGGTCTATTTTGCCATAGTTCGTGAGCAGTTCCGTTAACTGGCCACGTACCATTGCAGCATAGGCTGCACGGTGTTTGGCAGTTTCTTCGACAGTTGGTTTTGAAGTTCGAGGACTCAGATTTGCGTCCAATTCAGGGAAAGTAGGATTGTGCACTCTTGACTCCTGGAAAAAAAAGTTCTCATAATCCTTGTTAAAATGCCAATCGGGTGGCGAGAAATAAAGCCCAACCTTTAAACCATATTTGCGGCAGGCATTTATAAAAAGTCCCACTAAATCCTTGCCTCCTATAAAGTTTTTAGTGCTAAAATCACCATAAGCACTTGGCCATAGGGCAAATCCCTCGTGGTGCTTGGTGGTCAATACGGCATAGGTAAAACCGGCTTCTTTCGCGGCCTTAATCCATTTTTCAGGATCATAATTTTGAGCATTGAATTCCTTTGCCATCGCCCAGTAGTCATTCGGGGTTATAAAGAAACTTCCACCATTTATTGCTTTGTAATCCCGTTCCTTTACTACCCTTTTAATTTCCAGTGTATCGATTGCCTTCGACCTTAGGCCCCAACCGACTACCATTGGCCAGGATGCACCAATATCTTTTACGGACGATAATCCCCAATGAATAAAAAGTCCTAACCCTGCATCCGGATACCATTGTGCATCAGGATTGCTGGTATGGGTATATGTAGCATTTTTATCTACTATATTTCCAATTTGATCATGCTCCAATTTAACTCGATCGCCCTCTTTTTCTTGTCCAAAAATTTGACATGAAACTATACCCAGTAATAAACAGGTAATAAGCTTTATTCTAATATGTTTATTCATAAATTATTGTTTAGCTGCAGTTATGATTTAATGGTTATAAAAGAGATGTATACCCTATTTGAAAATAACACCTCTTATTTTTAATTTATTTTTGTCATTGTTAAAGTTTTGCCATCGGCACTATTATCTTAACAAAATACATCCCTCAGCAAGTCGGGATACATCAAAATTGGCATCGCTACTTTCCATTTTTTATTCAATACCATTTGCTAAATAGATCAAAAACAAATGCTTCTGAAGTACCGTTATATCCAGTAATATTGATGTTTAATATATCTTTTATAGGAATCGGATAGACTTGTACAGTAACCTTTTCATCCGTATATAATTTGTTTTTAATGATGATGAAGCCGTCATGAGCAATATTTTTCACAGTTTGTCTATTTTTTAATCGGTGTTCAAGAGCTCGCAAGCTCGGTCCATTTCGCTTTATCAGTGTTTGCTCACGATGGTTTCATATTATTTTTTTCTTTACTAATACCTTATATATCACTGTTCAATTTGCACAAATCGACCAATTTGGTCGGCAGGATGCTGGAGGATCTTAACATATATAAGTAAGTTTCGTAATTAAGAAACCGTCCAATTCTTTTCATCAATGTCTCCTTTGTTAAGCATTGTATACAAAACAGGGTAACCTAAGGAACCAGTTTATGATTATCGTTAAAACAACTTTGCTGCTATAGTTGATTTTTTGCCGTTAACAGTTATCGTAATGTTTAAATTACCATTTTCATAATCGTTTGCGGCATTTTCCTCCATGCTTATATCCGGAGCGCTGTTTCCATTATATGGAAAAACCACCGAGATAAAACGCTGTGGCTGTTCAGTAATTTTTGGCTTTTCGTACACAAAAGCTGGCCTTGCCAGTTCTTTGCGGTAAGCATAAGATACTTTCCCTTCCTCCTCCTTTAGAGATACTTTGTCTCTGTTCAAATACTGAATCAGCAAATTGTTCCCATCAGGATAATTGGTATAAACTTTATATTTTCCTTTATCAAAAAAAGGGTTAGAATCTTCTTTTAGCTGGAAATGTATGCCTAGGTTACCCCTGGCTTTACCCATCGCCGCATCAATAATCAGAAAATATTTTTTATCGATAAATAATACGCTGCGACGGTGGTTTAAATCAGGATAGCTTGGGTTGGTATAGGTAAGGATATCAATATTTTTCCCGGTCGCCCATTTGTTAAGCTGTGCTTTGGTAATAACCATGTTTGCATTATCGAGGGTAAGAGTGCTGTGTACACGGGTTTGGCGGTAAGCATTTCTAAGTTTAAGGATCGCGGAATCGCCACCGTAGATATAACAACCGGCATCGGGTGTAAAGTTCCTGCCTTTTACCCAAAGCTCGAACGTACCATTATCAGGCTGCGCATGAAACTCTCCCGGCGGACTCGCCTTTAATACCATAACGGTAGATTTTTTGTCCCAGCCGTTTCTAAACGTATAAAACCCAGAAGTGCTTAATCCTTTGGACAAGTAAGAAGGAATCTTTCCCTCTTTTCCATCGGTTGCAAAATACTTTATCACATCATTCTGAGGAAAAATTTTCGACCAATTAGCAAATTGTTTTATCCTGAGATCTTTATCAACCGGAAACGAATCGCCAAACATTGGATTGTTATAATCCGGAAAAGTATAATTGACAGTGGCCATGATCATCCGTTCTATAATCTGGGTATAGCTTTCAGGAAATTCTTTTTCCAAACCTGCCATTTTTGCGGCCTTATAGGCGCTTAAAAATATCTCTATCGCTGCGACATGATAAACAGGAGAAAGTTCGAACTGAACACCATCTGGATAAATCTGTTTTTTGATTTGTGTATTCAATACCCCGATGCCGTCCCTTCTCCAGCCACCGGCGTTTTTTAACTCTGGGAAGAATGCCCCGGCAAATAGTACGCTTTGTGCCGCAAAAAGCAGATGATTGCCATGTTCAGTACTGTAGGGAAGAATATATCCTGCCTGTTGGTTGTAGCTGCTCAAAAACTCCATTAAAAATGCTGGAGAAAAATTGGGCGAGTTAACAAATAAATTAAATGAACTGGGAAGGCCTAAAACTCTTAGTGATACTTCTAATGGCCGCCAGGCAATCCTATCATTTTCTTTACTGTGGCCGAAAGGATTTTTTCTGACCCAATCCCGGAACTGGAACACCCATTCTTTGGCATATTTCTCATCTCCACTACTGCGGTAGGCCAGCCCCATAGATTGCCACCAGGTGACACGATGCAGTTGCCAGCGAATTTCGTCATCTTTTATTGGCCAATATTGCCAGTCAATATCTTTCCCATAATCAAAAAAACCATATCCGCCATGGGGTTTAAATTTGTGGATCAGGGCATTGTCTGCTTTTTCCTGTTCGGCCGCTTCGATAGGTTTTCCAACAAAAGCAGCTCTGTCGGCCACATTAAATTCGGGGTGTTTTACCGTTGATCTTTTCCGGTAATACTCCAGTAACTCTTTCGCGGCCTCATTATATTTTTTGTCCAATACCGCTTGGTGGACTTTTTCAAGCCCCGGATAATTGAGGTTGATTATATCAAAGCTTTCTTTCTCCAGCGGAGTTTCCTGTGCATTAGCAAACCAAAACACCAGCGACAGAAAGGCCATTATACTTATTTTCTTAAACTTCATTATTGTAGGGCATTAAGCGCTGTAACACCATTTTTTTTTAAAATTTGTCGCTTTAGAAACTTCCTTTGCAACATGAAACCCTTTATCCTTTTAAGTCTGAAATAGTTTATTTATAAATTATTTGTTCTTTATAACTTTGCTATAACAGATTGCGAAAAAATGCATTCTCTAGTGGATAAAGGGATTTCGGATATTATATTTAGAATCTACCTTTCACCCGTTCACGGAGGATAGTTTAAAAGCAACACCCGTTATAAATCGGGTGTTGCTACGCTTATTATTGAAAACCTAAATTCAGATCAGTTTCAACACTAGGTATGGCCCAAACAAAACTTTTATCAGTATAAGGCACGGGTGCGGAAATAACGGGAGCTCTATTTCCATTTCCTACATCCACTTTTAAACCTCTTAAATAATCTATCCTATCGCCCTCACAGAACATCTCAATCAGGCGTTCATCGCCAATCATAGCCTCGGTTATGTTTAGTATTGTTACATAGTTGGGAGACGATTCGTATGTCATGCCTGCAACTGTTGCATTCCAGGCACGTTTTCTAACTATATTCAGATCGCTTGCTGCACCAGCTTTATCCCCAGCCTTAAACCTGCAGATGGAACGAGTGAGATACATTTCGGCCAGCCTGATTATCGGATAGTTTGTATTCCAGGCCAAATTGCTACCTACAGGTGCTCCTCTGAAAGCTTTATTGGCAAAAATAGTACTGTATGTAATTTTGGAATCTGTATAAAACCTTTCGGGATATCGATTTGCAGCAGGAACAGAGGTCGGTTCTCTTACAGCCATCAGTTGAGTGAAGCGTTTGTCCCTCAATGCTTCCATTTTAAATGTTACGTTCACATCTATTTTGGGATTATCCTGCCAACCCAATCTCTTGATAACTGTTGGATCCAAGCTGGCCTCAGTCCAGCCATTCACAAAGGGTCCCCTTAAATTGTTGGATTCGCCCATCAAGTGCAATTGCGGAGCGGTTGTCACATCATAGAGAGGCAAGTACATAATCACCTCTTTGCCACGGCTCAGGGTGTTTTTATTAAAAGCCTCAATGGGATCTTCGCTCAAATTATAATCACCGCCATTTTGCTCAATAACAAAGTCGGTATATCCTTTTGCTTTTTCATATTCACCTTTAGCAAAGTGTGTACGGGCCAACATCGCTGCCGTTGCAAATTTATTTGCCCTGCCAGCCTGGTATGACGGATGCATTTTTCCAGAGATATAGCGCTCCGGCAAAAGTGAATATGCTTTTTCAAAATCCGACTGTATCTGCTCCCATATCTCCTTGGTCGTCCCTACCTTACTATTAATGGCCTCAGTGTAACTATGTGCTTTTTTTGTAAGCAATGGAATCCGTTTTGCATCATTGGCACCACCAGGCACATAAGCATCACAATAAACAGTGGCGAGCATATAATAGGCATATCCCCGCAAAAAATAAAGTTCGCCAGTAACCCGGTCCAAATTGTATTTTTTATCGTCCGCATTTATTGTTGGGTATGGATTTCCGCCATTTTTTTCTAAATATTCAAGCGCATCATTCACAGAACCAATTGTACGGTATGCTACAGTAAAAACATTAGGCAAAAATTGTTTTTGATTTTGTGCATCGCGGTAATAACCCCACCCAAAGCCAGAACTAATACAGGCCACATCATCCCCAACGTCATTTTTATACATATTCCATGCGTTGAAGCCGCTGTTATAGTCGCTTGTTAAAAAAAGAGTATTATACGATCCGATTGCAGCTCTGTCAAAATCAGCAAGCGTTGTCCAAGGACTTTCAACCGGTCTTTCTAATTCAAAAAATGCCTCATTTTTACACGCTGTAAACAGCATCAAAACGGCACATATAAGAAATAATATTTTTTTCATCTTTAAATAATTTATATTGACTTAGCGTCAATGGATTTATAAATTTATTAATTGTTTAAAATTTAACCGAAACGCCAAAGCTTGCAGCAAACAATTGTGGTAAATCCCAAGAATTAACATAGCCTTGTCCTTCAGGATCCCATCCTGGGTATTTGGTCAGTGTATAAAGGTTTTCGAAACTGGCATAAAGCCTGATATTTTGAACAGATTCCTTCATTTTTGGTGACAGCGGAAGGGAATAACCCAAGGTTACCGATTTTAGTTTTACAAAATCGCCTTTGTAAAGGTATTGAGAGGTGAGGGCACGTGAGTCACCAAAAGCTTTGGTAACACCGTTTACGTCTTTGTAAGCATTACCTTTCCATAACACACGCATATACTTGGCATCATCCCCTGGATTTTTCCAGTAATTCTCATAAAAATCAACAGGTAACCCGATAGCGTTTCCACTCAAACCTGAGCCGGTTAAATTTCTATGATACAGATCATAAATATAATTGCCACCTGAGAAAGAAATTAAAAAGTTCAAATCGAATCCTTTGTAGTTAAACTGGTTAGAAAGACCTCCGTAGTATTTTGGGATTTCATTTTTGTTTTCCATATGGAAATAGTTAGCACCTACGTTAGGCACATTAGCGTCCAAGAGCACCTCATTCCCATTGGCATCTTTCAGCCTCCTTGTTTCACCTGTTTGGGCATAATAAGCCTTATCAAGAGCATATATTTTAGGTAATCCCGTTTGAGCGTCAAGTCCTGCATAATCAGCAAGGTAATAATCACGTATACCGGTACCTACTTTTGTGATATAAGCTGAACTCACCATTCCTGTCCCTTTTGAATCGATTTGCGGAGTTAGTTTCTTAACCTCGTTATGATTGAATCCTATATTGAATGTTGTTTGCCATCTAAAATCCTTGGTATTGAAATTAACAGAAGTTAAGGAAAGCTCAACCCCATCGTTTACCAAATCACCGATATTATTCCAAAGTATTCCTGAGCTTATTCCTGCTGAAGGCGGTAAAGCTACTGAAAGAAGCAGGTTTTTAACATATTTGTTGTAGTAAGCGAGCGATCCGTTTATACGGTTATTAAAGAAACCAAAATCAACTCCAAGATCAAAACTATTAGTTGTTTCCCAGGTTAGATTAGTTATCCCCAGGGTATTGAGGCGAGTTCCGTTAGTAGCTGTAATATCACTACCACCATACGCCAAAGCGGTGGTATATCCATTCCCATCCAATTTCGAAGGAATATTTGAATTACCCGTTTCACCGTAGCTTCCTCTTATTTTTAGGAAATTTTTTCTTCCAAAATCACCCATAAATGATTCGTCACTAAGAATCCATCCTGCAGAAAATGCCTTAAAAGTACCCCATCTATAATTAGGGGTAAATACTGAAGCTCCATCTCTTCTAAAACTAAATCCTAACAAATATTTGTCTTTGAATTTATAGTTGGCGCGCCCAAAATAACCCAGACGGTAATTTTCATTACCCAATGTGGATGACATAATTGTTTTTTGATTTGGCGTTCCCAATTCCTGATAGCTTCCCACTAAATCTTTTCCTTCCATAGTTCGATACCACCCGGTTGTTTTTTGATTTTCCACACCTCCAACAAGATTTAAATTATGGTCGCCAAATTGTTTATTATAAGTCAAGAAGAAATTAAAATTTGTGGTTTTAATTGTATTCGCATAATCCGACGCATAAGAATATCCATCAGGACGGATAAGGAGTGATTCCCAATGGTTTGAATTGGCCTGCTGAAAATCCAAAGATGCTTCTGTACGAGCTGATAGTCCTTTTACAAAGGGAATATGATATTCTCCATAAACCCCAACCAATGCACGATAAAGATTAAGGTCTGTCAGATTATTTGCCAGGTCGTTTGTTGCAGCCGGGTTACTTCCAGATTTTGGATTTAAATATAAGTTCGGATTGGTCAAACTATAAACAGGTAGCATCGGTGTTGCCATAATTTGACTGAACGATCCGCCACTGTTAGTCTTATTTGATACGCTCAGATTGAGTTTTACACCTGTCTCGAAATTGCTCATTGGCTTGAGATCTACATTCGTCCTTATTCCGTAACGTTCAAGCTGATCATTTTTCATCACCCCCTCATCCTTTCTGTAATTTCCGGATATAAAATATTTGGTATTTTTATCTCCTCCGACCACAGAGAGATTGGCATTACGAAATAATCCAGTTCTCATTAGTTCTTTCTTCCAATCTGTATTGGTAGCCAATACCTGATCTCTGGTAAGTTTCTCCGTGATGTTCGTCATTACTGGGTAGTAGTCCGTTTCCAGGTCATATGGTCCCAAACCATTCGCTGCTTTCGAATTATCCAGGATTTCAAAAAGTTGTTTGGTATTAACAGTTTCAACCTTTTGGAAAGGCAAATCGGAAATTCCTGTACTAGGATCAAAATTTATTGAAATCTTCCCTGCAACTCCAGACTTTGTCGTAATAATAACAACACCATTCGACCCTCTGGAACCATAAATAGAAGTTGCAGCGGCATCTTTTAACACCTCAACTGACTCGATATCTTGTTGATTAACAAGAGACATATCACCTATTACCGGAACACCATCGATGATGTAAAGAGGAGATGTACCAGCACTAATTGAACTTAATCCACGGATTAAGACATTTACAGGAGCACCTAACTTGCCTGATGTTGCTTGAACACTCACTCCTGAGGCCTGTCCCTGTAAAAGTGACAATACATTTGTAGAGTTACCTGTTGTTTTAAAAGCTTCTGCCTTTATCGTAGAAATACTACCAATCACATCTCTTTTTTTCTGTGTACCGTAGCCCACCACAACAACATCATTCAATTTAGCATCGGTTTGCTTTAAGGCAATATTTCCCAGATCCTTGCCGGCCTTTATTTCTGCACTCACATACCCTATAAAAGAAACCTCTAGCAATGCGTCCTCATCAACTCCTTTCAATTGAAAGTTCCCGCCATTATCGGTAATCACAGCCTTTGTAGTACCTTTTACTTTCACAGATGCACCGGGAAGCGGTTTCCCTTCAGCGTCTACAACCCTACCAGAAATGTCAATGACCATATTGACAGCCTGATCAGGCTCAATCAGGATCTTTTTGGATTTTCTGACAATGATTGTTTTATTTTCGATTTCATAAGTCAAAGACTGATTTTCGAAAGACTTTTTCAAAACATCATTTAAAGGTGCTTTGTTGAAATCGAGGTCAATTTTTTTGAAATTTCCGGCCTCAATACCAACCCAGAGCACATTATAGCCAGTTTGCTTGGTAA
>NZ_JBFTQI010000138.1:0-9625 GCF_056398925.1 Pedobacter sp. 01T416_2 | reverse complement strand
GAAATAAACTCACTATTTCTTTTTTATCTGATGTATCTAGAATTTCAAAATTTTTGAATATGTCATTGACAGATTTACTTTCTAGCTTAGATTGGGTATTCAGGAAAAATGGCCGCACGTTCCTTTTTCAAACTGACGCTCCATTCCGCTTCAAACCGACACCTGATTACAGAGCAAAGTGGCCGTTTTGATTGCCTTAGCTGCTTTTTTAGATTATAGCACCAAGGAGTAATTGGTCGAATTTAAGCGAAATGGAGGCTGTATGAAGCTCTAATGGTCAAAGGTAAGGGCTAATCTATCAGCCCTTCTAAGCCGCTATCGCATTTTTTTGGGGATCTCGCGTAACTTGCAGTATCCAGAGGGTCTGTTTTGGGCTATTTTGAGTTCCTGGACGGGTTATTTCGTAAATAGCTGAATCTAGAAAGCAGTTGGGAGGAGTTGTTGGTATTTGTTCAGAGGGAAAGGAACAATATTGTATTTACTCGGCAATCCATTTGGCGGCCACTTTGCACTGAAATGGAGGGGTTCACTATTAGTGAAATATGCAATCATAATCCCTCCATAGTAAAATAGGCAGCTTTTTTTATAAAATTATAACCAGCATTATCAATGGCATCCAACGTAAATCGATACTTTCTGTCATCAATATAAAACTCCTTAGAAGAATCCTCTTGAATAAAGAAATTATATTTTAAGACATCTTTATCATCCCTGATATTGATTACAGCATAATCTTTTGAATTACTTACTTTAGAAACTATAATTTTATAGTTGTTAAAACGACGAAAATATCCTTTTTTAGCCCAGCTAGAAATGTAGTTATTTGAACTGTCAGATTTTAATCTATCTACCTCATCTTCTAAACTACCTTCTTTAATTGGTAAAAAATTGACTATTTTTTTTCTAACATAACAAGCATAGTTCATTGCACCTCCTTCAAGAATAGAATAAGATATCCAAACATATCCTCTATCTCCCCAACCAACTCCCCAAGAATTCAATACTTTGAATGCTTTAATATCCTCCCTATACCCAACAATAACCATTGCATGGCTAAAATTAGATGCAGCTGCTGTTTTCCAAAAAGGATTTGACTTAGTAATATTTCCAGAAGTTTGAAAATACTTATCAATCTTTACACTTAGCACTAAAGGGATATTGTCGTTAAGCACCTTTTTAATTGTATAGATGTCATTAACTTCAACAACTTCATAGTTTGGCATTGCTGCTTTACTCGCTTTAATTTTAAGAATTGGATCCAACTTCATTGTACAAACAGTAGGACTATACTTTAAATCTAAGTATTTTACTCCTCCATCTTGTAAAATCTTACCAAGCATTGTTATCGATCGTGCCGTAAAATCGCAGCCCTCATTACCTTGGTTATAATATTGATAAACATATTCTGGGCTATACACTTTTTTAAAGTCAGTATTTTTATTACCGTCAATTAAAGATTTATGCTTATCCAACACACTTCTTAAAGCATAAGTCGTTGCAAATGCCCAGCAAGATTGTTTGTTTTTCCCTTGGTAACCTGCAACTGGCATCATATATTCTAAATCAATACTATTTTCTAACGGCTTTTGGCTTTTATTGTAAATTACTGGGCTGCCCTCTTTAATTTCTAGAGCACTTGTTTCCTTTTCTCCAGTTGGGTAAACCTCTTGGGCAATTGACAAGAAAGGAATTAAAGAAAACCCAAACATTAATAAAACCGAAATCTTACAGTAAGGCATCTTTAAGTGAGATTAAATCGATACTAACTACTCTATCTTGTGAAAACTTATTGTTGCTAGAATAAGCTCTTCCATCTGCTGTTACAAAACTTGCATTTACTTTTGCCGTTAAATCTGCCTCAACAATCTTTTATTATTAATYAGTGTAAGAGTTGCAGTTTTCACAAAAAAATATTTTTTAAGGTCTGCTGCAGGAAGCGTACTAATAAGTGCTTTTATGGCATCCTTATCTACATAATTTTTTGGCACTATAGAAGTTGTTACATCTTGTATAACAATTTCCATAATTTCCTTTGCACCTACGGATGCTGAGCCAATTAAGGCCGTTGCATTAAAGTTTGCCGTATTATTAATTTTGCTGCTATAAACTATCGCATTATCCAGCGATTTAATACTTGGAGCTAATGAATCTAGCAATACAGGATCAAGCGTCACAATTGTATACGAAGAGTCAGTTTCGTCAAATTTCACTATATTCCCAGGGATGTAAACAAGGTCATAACTTAAACCGGCTAAGCCTTGAAATATTTTTCTTTTAGTATAGTATTTTGGTAAGGCTTCTATAACAAGAGGATTCTTTCCTCCAGCAGCTCCTTCCTCAACTAGTGATGCTTCACTTGGCAATTTGTTAATATCAAATATTTTAAATTTATTTTTGCTATTTTCGTCAAGCTCAATTTTTTTTGTTTGTTTACAAGATGTTAAAAAAAATAGCGCCAACGCTATAACTGATAGAGTGTGAACTTTGATTTTCATAAAATTATTTTTGAGTGGTTAATTGATTTATTTTAAGATTGAACTTTATAGAACTAACGTAGTAAATAATTTGATAAATACCTAATTTTAAATATTTTATCAAATTATTTATTCCAAAACCGACTGATTTGCCTAGGTGTTGTAAAAATCTCTCATCCCTTCGCCATCAAACACTCAAAAGATTTTTGCAACTCCAGATCTGGCATGATCTTCCTCGCTATTTTCTAGATTAACTTTCTCCAAAATCCTTTCTAATAACTCCAAGAAGCCAGAAAGGTGTTCTAATAATTTCTCGTTCACTGTACACACAAAAAATCGAACAAAAAGCTTTCAGAAATGAAAGGGTTGTTGTTTAACAAGTTATTTATCTCATCGCTCAAATGAGGAATCTGGAAAAAAGAGGATCAAGAATCTATTTCAATTATTATTGTGATAATATACAATTGGCAAATATCGCCTTATAATTGTCTTGGATCACCCCACTCCGCGGCTAAGCTATAGCATATATTTGTACAGCAGCTTACCTGTAAACCTGCACCCCATATAAAATGAACCCGCTAACCGAGCTAATAGCACCAAAGAACCGTAAATATTTAGAAAGCCTGTTGCTAAAACTTCAACCAAGCACATTTGCTATTTGGGGAAAAATGACCGCACAACAAATGGTTGAACACTTGATAAGCCAGGTTGAATATACCAATGGCAAAAAGAAACCTTTCTGTGAAGTTTCAGAAGAAGAAGCAAACAACGCCAGACAAATCAATATCTACACCGCTGTAGAAATACCAAGGAATGTAGTATTCGGAACACCTCAGCAAAAGTTACTGTATCCAGATCTGGTTAGTGCCACTAAACAGTTAATGACAGAACTTCGTGATTTTGACCGGTATTTCGCTGAACCTGGAAAAACCGAAATACATGGCGCATTTGGACCAATGACCTATAAAGAATGGCTGATATGGCACAGCAAACATTTTTATCACCATTTGCAGCAATTCGGATTAATAACAGTATCCGCCATTTATGGCCCATGTTGAGAAAAGCGCAATGAATCAACATCATTTTTATTTTACTGCATTTGGAACAAAAGAATCCTAAAATAAAAAAGGCTTTCTTTGCCATAAAGAAAGCCTTTGCCAGAAGAATATCCGCTTAACTTAGGATAATCTGGTAATTTACATTTACTCTTTTTGGATAATTGCTTTCCTCGTTGTTTAAGGAAACAAATGCCGCATTGCCATGAACTTCATTTTTCAACGCATGCTCATAATGCGATTGGATAGCTTCTTGATAATCGTGCTGAAGGTTTTTCGTTGTTTCGGCTAAAAGATTTCTATCATTCAGGTTCTCTGGCAATAATGTAATATCGCAGTTTCCGTCACTGATTTCTTTGACTAAGTATTTCATTTTTGGTTTTAAATCTTCGTTTCCTGTTTTATAAATAAGATTTCGAGAACGGTCAAAAATATGGTAAGTCTTTAGCTTGTATGTAATCTAAAAGTTAATTTTTTACTTAAAATGATGTATTAATTTTAATGCAAACTACATTACTATCGCTACATCATTTTAATTTTATCGCAATCTGCATGATTACTAGTCTGCTCATTATTTTTCTCGATTGGACTACCGGCACGCTTAAAACTAAACGTTGTGCTTTCGTCAAAATAGATCGAAACCTTTTAGCCCTGCCCTTGTTAAYCAATCACAAGTTATTTATTTACAATATGTTAATGCAATAACAATAACCTGAAGGAGAACGAGAAGATGAAAAAAATATTAGTGGTTGATGATAGTCAGGAAATACTGGAGGTTATAGAATTGATTTTAAGACTGGAAGGCTATCAGGTAAGTGGATTAATGGATGCAAGTCATTTTAACCAGCGGATTAGCGAATTTAAACCCGATTTAATTTTGTTGGATGTGATGCTTGGGGGCCTGGATGGGCGAGATCTTTGTAATCTACTCAAAGCAGACCAGTTAACCTTGCACATTCCAGTAATTATGATTTCGGCCAGTCATAATTTAAATGATATAGGAGGCATTATCTGTTATCCTAACGATTTCATCGCTAAACCATTTGATATAGACAATCTCATTAATAAAGTAGGTGTGCAGCTTGCCGCCTAAACTATATTAAGGTTTTGAGTTAAAATAATTGCTTAAGAAAACGCTCTGAAATTTAATCGCATTGGCCCAATAATCCCAGTTGTGTACACCAGGTCTGGCAGTAAAATCATGAGGAATGTTGTTATACAGGAGTTCATCATGCAAACGTACATTCATTTTATAGAAAAAGTCTTCAGTACCACATTCAATGGCAATAGCAAGTGATCCTGGCTTAATGCGATAAATCATATCAATCACACTGTTCTGTTTCCAACGTTCTGGAAATTCATCCTGTGTTCCCAATCTTTTCGAGATATTCCACCCATTTGGAAAAGGTTTAATATCTACACCACCACTCATACTGCCTACGGCACCATAAACATCCTGGTGTTTAATGGCCAGGTATAGTGCACCATGGCCGCCCATGCTCAAACCGGTAATGGCCCTACCCTTTTTTTCGGCTATGGTTTTATAATGTTCATCAATATAGCTTACCAACTCTTTAGCTACATAGGTTTCATATTTCCATTCAGGATCTACCGGACTATCGAAATACCAACTGGTTACATTACCATCAGGGCACACAATAATAAACTGGTATTGATCGGCCAGATTTTTAATTCCTGGCACTTTTTTGGCCCATTCGGCATAGTTACCACCGGCACCATGGAGCAGGTAAACCACAGGGAAGGTTTTTCCTGTTTTATAGCTATCGGGTTTAATTACCACTGCTTTAATATTTTTGTTCATCGATTTGCTAAAGGTTAAAGCGGTATCTACTTCCGCAGCGCTTAAAATGTGGCTAAACAAAAACAAACAGATGGCTATTAAAAAGCTATTTTTCATGGGGAGTTTTTAATTATTATTATAATATGGTGCTAAATTTATAAATTAACTGGATATTGTTTGCTATTTCTGTGAATTGATACCAAAAAATAATGATGTCCTGCTCATCTATTCCTTAAACAGCTAAAAAACTTTAAAACAATTTTATTACCTTTTGGTTGTTGAACGGTGAACCCATCTAAAAATGCTTAAAACCTACCCATTTTACATCAAAGCTCCTGTAATTCTTTTAGGATTAGTAATTACAGTATTTATAATGAGCGTGCTGAGAGATATTCTTGTGCCACTTGCTTTCGCTGCGCTAATTGCGATATTGCTTAACCCACTTACCAATCGTTTTGAAAGAAAAATGCCTAAAATAGTAAGCATTATGCTCGCTATGATTATCGGTATTGTTGTCGTAATTGCCATACTCTATTTTCTATCCTCGCAGGTTGCCCACTTTTTCGACGATCTGGAAAGCATTAAACACAAATTATCGCAACTGTTAGAAGAAATCAGAACCTGGCTGCAAACTACCTTTGGAATCTCCTCGCAAAAACAGATGCAAATGGTTAACGATGCTGCAAATGGAAGTAAAGCTTTAATTGGCCAAACCTTGAGTGGCTTAATGGGCGTGCTCAGTGTCGTTTTTTTAATCCCCGTTTATACTTTTCTGATCTTGCTGTACAAAACATTGATCCTTAATTTTATTTATGAAGTATTTTCGGAGGAGAACAAACAAAAAGTTGCCGAGATTTTAGGTGAAACGAAAGCAGCAATACAAAGTTATATTATCGGTTTATTGATCGAAACTTCAATTGTTGCGGTAATGAACTCTGCTGCCCTGCTGATCCTCGGTGTACAAAATGCCATTTTAATTGGTGTTATAGGGGCAATACTGAATCTGCTACCCTATATCGGCGGTATTATTGCCATAGCCTTACCAGTGTTAATGGCAACTTTAACCATGGATGGTTTTACCACTCAATTATTAATTATAGGTGCCTATGCACTCATTCAGTTTATCGACAACAATATCCTTGTACCGCGCATTGTTTCGAGCAAGGTGCAGATCAACGCACTTATTTCTATCGTAATTGTATTAATGGGTGCTGCACTTTGGGGCATCCCCGGAATGTTCCTTTCCATTCCATTTATTGCGGTACTGAAAATCATTTTTGATCGGATTGATGGACTTAAACCCTGGGGGAAATTGCTGGGCGATAATATCCCGACTGAACACATGGGGCAGGTGAAAAGGTTTAGAAGGAAGAAAAAACTTGCGACAAACTAAACATCGATATTCTTTTTTTGAAAACGATCGTTCAGCAACTCTTCGGGAACAGCAGCCCCGTTATTCGCTGTAGCCCCAATGCTAATTAGTGCCGATTCATCGGTAAAGAATCGGGGGCTGCCGCTACTACCGGGTTTATTAACAAAGGCTTGTGCAGGTAAGCACCCAGCCAAAAACAGTACCACCTAACGAGCCACCTAGACCCGATTGGAGTGAACATCCCGATAATTCATCGGGATAAAACGGAAAGCGGGAGGAAACCCAGATATATTGTACTGGTATTGCTCTCCTATTAAATTTTATATGGTTTTTTCTGAAAATGAGCGTTTAGTAAAAATCGGGATGCCCGCTGCTACCGGGTTTATAAACAAGGGCTTGTGCAGGTAAGCGCCCAGCCAAAAATAGTACCACCTAACAGGCCACCTAGACCCGATTGGAGTGAACATCCCGATAATTCATCGGGATAAAACGGAAAGCGGGAGGAAACCCAGATATATTGTACTGGTATTGCTCTCCCAATATTGAACCAGTAATATCTTTAAATTACCCTTCGACTCCATTATCATTAACAGATTCCAATAGAAATATCGTCATCTCGACCGAAGCACCGCGGAGTGTTCCAAAGGAACTCCTTCGGAGGAGAGATCTTTAAACTATGTTATTGAAAATCGAATTTAAAGATTTCTTCCCGAATCTTCGGGATCGAAATGACGATACTTCTAATCGACTCACCTCTTTTAAATTCTCTTGTAATTTATATGGATTTTCATACCATAAATTACCCCTTAGGCTGACAATCGCTTGGTTACCCATCATGCAAGTAAATTTTGGTTACCCATCATGCAAGTAAATTATTGCTGGAAACACACATCAATTGTAAATTTTATTACTTTTGATTTCTTCTAATCAACATGAAACTAACCTCTTTTCTTTGCCTGACATTACTCTTTACGGCACTATTTTCCAAAAGCTTTGCGCAAAACAAGTTACAATCATCGTCGTTCATCACTTTTAACGGTTATAGCCATACTATAGCAGAAAAATTTGGAAAAAACGAAGCGGTAACCGTGGCTTTTTTAGGCGGGTCGATTACCAATATGGAAGGCTGGCGTGGATTGGTAAGTAATTATTTAGCCAAAACTTATCCGCAAACAAAATTCAGGTTCATTAACGCAGGTATTCCATCATTGGGTAGTCTACCACACGCGTTCCGCCTTCAGCGCGATGTACTCGACAGTGGAAAAATTGATCTCTTGTTTCTAGAATCGGCTGTTAACGACCATGCCAACAAAACCGCTGAACAAACACAGCGCCGTGCTTTAGAAGGCATTATCAGACATACTTTAAGCAAGAACCCGAAAACGGATATCGTAATGATGGCTTTTGCCGATGAAGATAAAAATGATGATTTTAATAAAGGTAAAATCCCAACTGAAGTAAAAGTACACAGCGACTTGGCTGAATATTATCACTTGCCATTTATTAATCTCGCTTTAGAAGTTGATAAACGTATTGCCAATGGCGAATTTACCTGGGCAGCTGATTTTAAAAACCTGCACCCATCACCGTTTGGTCAACAACTTTATTTCAATACCATTAAAACTTATCTGGAAGAAAATCAGAAAAATGCCAACGAGAAAGCTTCGGCAGGTCTTCCTAAAATCATTGATAAATTTGCTTATACCAAAGGACAATACCTTAGCATTAATAGCGCCGAAAACTTAAATACTTTTAGCATCAATAAAAACTGGAAGCCAACTGACGGGCTGGAAGGAAGACCAGGTTTTGTTAATATCCCAGTGCTCGAAAGCAATACCAGGAACAGTACTTTTGATCTGATTTTTAAAGGAAACACCGTGGGGATTGCTATTTTATCAGGCCCGGATGCGGGTGCACTCCATTACCGCATAGATGACGGAGAAGAAAAAATGATCGATCTTTACACCCAATGGAGTTCAAGCTTGCATTTGCCATGGTACCTGCTACTCAGCGATCAACTCACTAACGGAACGCATAAATTAAGTGTACGGATCAGCGATCAGCACAACTCAAAATCAACAGGTTATGCCTGTCGAATTGCTTACTTTTTAGTCAATTCAAATTAATCGTCTTTTATTAGTCTGGATTTGCCATACAGCTGTATAAATTAATTATATATTTGATACTTAATCGTTTTAGCTTGATGCTAATCAAACAATATCAATATTCATTTGCTTATATAAAAAACCCTTCCATGAAAAACATTAAAATAATTATCCCTGCACTTTTAGTATTGTTTTCTGCCTGCAGTGAGGCCACCAGAAACACCACAAATAGTAAAAGCGAAAGCATGCCTCAAACTACTGCTAATAAAACCGATTCGCTTGAGGTTAAAATGAAAATAAATGGCAATGTAGCTACCGGCGACCCACTATTGCTAAGGTTTGTAGTGTACAACAATACCGATAGTGTAAAAAGTTTCTGTATCTGGCATACACCTTTCGAACCTTTAATGAGCAGCTATTTAAGCATTACGAACGAAAAAGGAGAAGAAGCACAGTACAAAGGCGCAATGGCCAAAAGAGTAATGCCACCTCCTGCATCGAGTTATTCGAAGGTAAACCCAGGTGATAGCCTGGTTGCAAATGCCGATTTACTTAAAGCCTACGACCTGAAAAAAGGATCGAGTTATAAGGCAGTTTACACAGGCGGAAATATGAGCGGCTTAGTATCCAAAGACACGATAACCTTTATTTATACGGACCTGCACTAGCATTCAACTCGATTAAAGAATAAAATATTCGATAATTTTTAGTCATTTAGGCTTAGTTGGTCGTTTGGAGATGCACACAGGTATTTTAAATTAATTACCTGTGTGCATTTTTTTTATCTGTAGTTAACCATTTCTCTAATTGTAAAACTT
>NZ_JBFTQI010000137.1:0-9626 GCF_056398925.1 Pedobacter sp. 01T416_2 | reverse complement strand
CCGCAATACAAAATTTAAAGTTTCCGGATCATCCTAAACAGCTTTACGATCCGATTACTTATATCATTAATCTGGGTGGGAAACGGGTAAGACCACTATTGGTTTTAATGGCGACAGAGTTGTTTGGTGGGGATGCAAACGAATCTATCCACGCCGCTATGGCCATTGAGATCTTTCATAATTTTACGCTTGTTCATGACGACATTATGGACAATGCACCACTCCGTAGAGGGAAAGCCACCGTACACGAAAAATGGAGCACCAATATTGCCATTTTAAGTGGCGATGTGATGATGGTGGAAGCTAATAAAAACCTTGCGAAGGTTAATCCGGCTTTTCTTGGCCCAGTACTAAACACTTTTAATGCAACCGCTCAAGGCGTTTGTGAAGGCCAGCAATTAGATATGGAATTTGAAGGCCGTGATGATGTGAGTATTGAAGAATACATCAACATGATCAGGTTAAAAACAGCAGTGCTTTTGGGTGGTGCCTTAAAGCTTGGAGCCATTATAGCGGGAGCTTCAGAAAAAGATGCAGACTTAATTTATCAGTTTGGCGAAAATATTGGCATTGCTTTTCAGCTACAGGATGATATTTTAGATGTTTATGCTGATCCTGAAAAATTCGGAAAACAGGTAGGTGGCGATATTATAGCCAACAAAAAAACCTTCCTGCTGTTAAAAGCTTTCGAACTTGCCGATGGAGAAACCAGGGCATCATTAGATACCTGGACAGGCTACAAAGAATTTAATGTGCAGGAGAAAGTAGATACTGTGCGCCAGGTATACGATACTTTGGATATTCAGGATATTGCTAGAGAAAGCATGAACAATTACCTCAACAAAGCTTTAGCTGTATTCGCGCAGATTAATGTAAGCGATGAGCGCAAAACGAATCTTTTAACGCTTACAGATCATTTAATGGCCAGGGAGTATTAATTAAAAAGAGTTGTCAACTTTTATAGCCAAACGGCCTGAAAGTTGACAACTCTATATTTCCTTTACTTGTCAGTCTGAGCCTCCCGATAAATCGGGACAGGTAGTCGAAGACCCTTTTATGTTTAAATCAAAAAGATTGTCCTTCGACAAGCTCAGGATGACATGTCTTTCATTTAAACACTCAAAATTTCTATATCTTAGGCCTTTACCAACTTATACTTGATCCAAAAATCAGAAGATTTGGCTGCAGATTCTCCGCTTTCTGGTGGTCGTTGACCTCCTCCGCCCATTCTTCCACCACCCATACCGCCACGGCCACCACCGCCCATACCCATTCCACCTCTACCGCCCGATCTGCCTTTACCACCGCTTGTACCTTCAGGTCTAGCTTCTCTTTTAAAACCAGATTTATTCGGCTCATTAATTTTGATATTGTACACCAATGGCTTTTTAAGGTCTAATCCTACCTGTAATTGTGCTAACGGAATGCTTAATTCATAAATAAGATCTCTGTTAGGATGAATACTCATTCCAGTTTCTATGCCGTCCTGGTTCATCGCTGGTAGCTCACCATCAGCAATATTTTTAAAGCCAGAAACTCGAATGCTTTTATTCATCGCTACGGGATCTTGTGTAGCTCCGTCTGGCGATAAAGGAGTATGTTCATGGTGCTCCTCTCCTTCTTTAGGCATGGGAGGTCTTTCCATTAAAGGAAAAGTTAATTTCATTCCATCTTTTTTCTTGCCTTCAGTATTGATGTTCAATGTAATTCCTCCTCTTAGTACGCTAAAAGTAGTTTGTGGATCTAACGATTCGATAATAATGTACAGGTTTTTGTCGTCGTTGGCCAGGGCAAAGGCCAGTTTGGTGGCATCATTGTATTGGTTAAGCGGTTCGTTCCACTCGTTCGATACGCCATCGGCCTTAAATGGTTTCACCATACGGATATTCTCTTCTACATCTTGTGCTTTAACCGAAAAGCCGACTAACATAATAGAAAAAACTGATAAGCTGAGTATTTTAAAATTCATCGCAAATAATTAAATAATGATATACGAATGTATCGCGATGAATTGTTAAATTTTGTTATTTAACAGGCTTTAACAATTAAGTCGGAGGGCCGAAGTCAAATTCTTTGTGAAATCAGTTTGGTATTTGGCTTTCAGCGTTAATTAAAGGATTTCACCTCAATATGTCACCATGAGGGTTAATTTATTGTATAAAAATCAATATTAATGACGTATATAATTGTTGTTTTTTACCCCACAGCTCATGCATTCCTCGGCTCACCGCCGCCGATAGGCTCTTTCTTTTTGGTGTCTAAAAGAAACAAAAAACACCGGCTGAAAATTTTTCTTTCTAAGGAAGTGGTTTGGCCTGGTCAGTGCTGCCCGAAAAATTTGTTAGGCCGGATTTAAGTAGAACGGAGATGGTGCTACGGCCTCGTTGGGCGGAAATACACAGGACTTAAACCACTCATATTTAAACAATTACAAAACATGTTAATGGTAGCCAAGTTGAAGGGCCGCTAGATGGTTATTTCACCCGATGAAGGATCGGTTTCACAATAACGAACTTCGCGTTTGGTACGGTTAACCAGTCTGGATTGAGCGCTTGGCGTTTAGCGCCAATTAACCGATTTGACCAATGAACTAGTGACTAATGAACCAGTGAACCACATAAAAACAAAAAAAAGTCCCGATTTACATCGGGACTTTCCTTTATAATTTTGTTACTAATTATTCTGCAGGTGCAGCTTCTTCAGTAGTTTCGTCTTTTTTAGCTGCTTTTTTAGCAGGTGCTTTTTTAGCAACTGGTGCTGCTTCAACAACCTCTTCAGCTACAACTTCTTTTTTTGCAACCGCTTTTTTAGCAACTGGTGCTTTAGCTACTGCTGCTTCAATTTCAGCTTCAGTGATAGGAAGGATAGAAACATAAGATTTGTTATCTTGTTTCTTTCTGAAAATTACAGTACCATCAACTAAAGCAAATAAAGTGTGGTCTCTACCAATACCAACACCTTTATCAGGGTGGTGTTTTGTTCCACGTTGACGTACTAAAATGTTTCCAGCGATAGCTAATTGCCCACCGAAAATTTTAATACCTAAACGCTTACTATGCGATTCACGTCCGTTTTTCGAACTACCGGCTCCTTTTTTGTGTGCCATGATTTTATATTTTGTAACTCGCTAAAAAGCGAATTATTGGGTTAACAATTAATTATAGAGTGATGTCAGAGATCTGAATCTTAGTAAAAAACTGGCGGTGACCATTTTTCTTTTTGTAACCTTTTCTACGTTTTTTGTGGAAAATAATTACTTTATCACCTTTTAAATGAGATACGATCTTAGCTGAAACTTTAGCACCTTTAACTGCAGGAGCACCTACAGTAATTGCACCACCGTTGTCAACCAACAATACATTATCAAATTCAATACTAGCGCCTTCATCTCCTTGTAATCTGTGTACAAAAAGGTGCTGGTCTTTAGCAACTTTAAATTGCTGCCCTGCTATATTTACTATTGCGTACATTGTTTAAATATTAGTTTTTTAATTTTTATTTAACGAGGTGCAAATATAGAACAAATTCAATTAACACACAAATACATATCGAAAATATTTTTCACTAAAATCATACAGGATAAGGATTCGGAGGTTTTAAGGATTTCAATATCGATTTGACCACTATTTTAATTGCATTTTTTCGAAAATCAAGGTTCAATAATTCTTAGATTAAGCCTACCCTGCTGTCTATTGTAGACAACACATATGATTAGAGCGCAAGGTCAGTGCAAAATATTAAGTTTCTTCCCGTTTTACGCTTATACGCTTCGCTTCCTCGTACCTCGTTGCCGCAGGGTAATGCTTCAACCGGGGCTAGAGAATTAAGACTGCATTTCATTTTTATGGTTGCAGGGTGCACAACCCCTTGTTCCTAAACCCGACAGCAGCGGCAGCCTCCGATTTTCCATCGGAGCTACAGCGAATGGCGGGGCTGAAAACCTCCAAGAACCACAAGCCGCTCATTTCCAAATCGGAATTAAACACTCGCGGGCATACGCTTGGTTTCGGTCGGTGAGACACCAACCGATAGATCCATAGCCATTCATTCCCGAATATTTTCCTGGGTAGTATTCCAGTCAGAGTTAACTGTCATTCTGAACGCAGTGAAGAATCTTTACTTAATAGACTTAGAACCTAAGTTCAGCCTAGAGAGATTCTTCATTACATTCAGAATGACAAATTCTTCTTTTCCCCTAAGATAATAGCAATAATTCTCTGTGTTAATCTATGTCTCCGCAGCTAAAGACCCTACTTAATTCTTTTCGTTAAAAAATGTTAAAGCGTTTTCATAACTACGAATTATTCGTAGATTTACGAAAATTAAATAGACCCCTAAAAATAAATCTCATGAAACTAACACTAACCATCTGTTTAGCAACCGCCATAACCATTTCGGTAAAAGCACAAAGCCCCGATAAGGCTTTAGCAAGAGTAAGGTATACTTTTACACACATCCAGGATACTACGCAGCGCGATAAACCTAAAACCGAAAACATGTTACTCGTAACTGGAAAGAATGCTTCTGTTTATACCAGTTACGATAAGCTGAACCAAGCGTTAAATACCCAGAAGCAGATTCAGGAGCAGATGAAAAACCAAACAGGCAACTCCAATATCAAAATCGAGGTGAAAAATGAAATGAAAGTTCCATTAACACAGGAAGATTATTTCTTTTTTGCCAACGAACATAAAATGATTACCAAAGAGCGCTTATTTAACAATTACCTTATTGAAGAAACTGCTCCACAAATTGATTGGAAGATTTTAAAAGATACCATGAGTTTTTCAGGGATACCATGCCAGAAAGCAACCGCAAACTTTAAAGGCAGAAAATGGATTGCCTGGTTTGCTACAGAAATACCTTTTCAAAGTGGTCCGTGGAAATTAAATGGATTACCAGGCTTAATTGTGGAAGCTTATGATGAGAAAAAAGAAGTAAAATTTACATTCGCTGGCCTTGAAAACGTAAAAGACGATGCCAACCAAACAAACTCAGGTGAGGATGGCAAAATTGTAACGCCCAATGGCACAGGCGTAGTAAAAATGGTGGGAATAGATGTGAGTACCTCTTACCTTGGATCGGAGATTAAATTACCTGCAGATGCCATCAAAACGACCAGAAAAGAATTAGATAAACTTAAAACGGCAAGAGATAAAGACCCTCAAGGCTTTATGCAGGCACAAATGGCCGCAAGTGGCATGCAAGGTTCATTTAAGACCAATACCGCCCCCCGTCCGACTGGAGGCGCAGGCATAACAAAACCTGAAATCAACAACCCAATCGAAATTCCGGAGAAAAAATGAGAAAATGCGCTATAATGCTGGTGCTRCTGTTTGCTGCTTTTTCGGCGCTGGCACAAAAACCGATCAAAGGAATTGTTAAGGATAGCAATGGAAAAGCGATTGAATCTGTTAATGTTAGTTTAAAAGATCCTGAGGGGAATATTATTAATTTTAGCAGAACCAACCGCAATGGCGAGTTTAGTATTCCTATAAAAAATGATCAGATTACCGGCTATAAAATAGAAGCTTCGAGCATTGGTTATAAAAAACTGAGCACGGTTGTGGCAGATGTAAACAAAAGCTACGATCTGGTTCTACAGAACAGCGAAACCGCATTGGAAACGGTTACCGTAAAAAACCGCCCATCTTTAAAGGCAAATGGCGATACCTTAAATTACAGGCCATCTGATTTTGCCGATAAACAAGATCGAAGTATCGGCGATGTACTTAAAAAAATGCCTGGTATCGAGGTTGCTGAAAATGGAAAAATCAGCTATAACGGAAAAGCCATTTCTAACCTGTATGTGGATGGTGACAATCTTTTGGACGACAAGTACAACATTGGCACTAAAAGCATCCCACAGAGCGCTGTTGATAAGGTACAGGTGATCCAGAATGATCAACCGATTAAAATGATGCGCAAAAACAACATGAGTGACGATGTTGCACTTAACCTGGTGATTAAAGACGATGCTAAACTTAAGGTAATGGGCGATGCGACGGTTGGTGCGGGAATGCCCGACCGCTTTGACGAAAACCTAACGGCAATGCTGTTCAATAAAAAACTAAAGTTCATCAACAATATTAAAGGCAATAACATTGGTAACGATCCGGGTATTGACCTCACCTCGCATAATTTATCGGATTATTTAAAGCGCCTCGACAACGATAAGCCGAGTGGATTGCTATCTACAGGAGCAGCTGGCGTACCCTCTTTACCGCAAAGCAGGTATCTTTTTAATAAAGCTGGACTGATCAATCTAAACAACTTATATAAGTTTAATCAGGACTTGCAATTGAGGGCAAATCTTTCGTACTTATATGATCAGCGTAATCAACAATACAGCAAATTTTCGGAAACTTACCTTTCGGACCAAACCATCAGTTATTCAGAATCGCAGAACAATACGATCAATCCACAAAAATTAAGAACCCAATTCAACTTAAATGGGAATGCAGAAAAATATTACCTGAACAACAACTTTGTATTGGATTACGCACCTTATAAAACCTCTTCTGGTTTTGTAATCAATAATGTTGCGGCCAATCAAGTACTTCGGCAGGAAACACTTGATATTTCTAATGAATTTAATTACCGAAAAAAATTGAAGTCGGAAGATGTAATCAATCTCTACTCCTATTTAAACCGCACAACACAGCCTGAAACGCTAAACATTACACCGGGCCTTAATGCCGATATCTTAAACAACGGAAATAGTTACCTCGGCTTAAACCAGTACATTAAAATACCAACCTGGTACACTAATAATTATGCATCTTTTGCTTTTGTAAAAAACAATTTCGTACAAACCTACAAGGCAGGTTTTAATGTACAGCAGCAACAGCTCAACTCTGAACTTTACCGTACACAAAATAACCAGCAAACAGAACTGGTTTCAGGTAATGCGGTAAACGATCTGGACTGGCTTAAAACCAAACTCTATGCAGATGCGACCTATGAATTTACAAACGATAAATTGAAAGCAGGACTGAGTTTACCCTTGAGTTATAACCAAATTAATTATAGCGATGAGGTAAACCAGTTAGATAAAAGCCTGCACAAATTATTCCTAAACCCTTCATTTAATTTTAAATATCAAACCAGTCCTGAGAATTATGTAACGGCAAATTATGCCTTCCGAAGTGATTTGGGAGGAATTGACGATGTTTATCGTGGTACAGTATTAAAAAATTACCGCTCACTTTTCGCAAACAATGCACCGATTTCCGAATCGCAAACCCATAATATTGGAGCTGGATTTAATTTTAGAAAAGCGATGCAGATGTTGTTTATTAATTTAACGGCTAACTACAGCGATGCTAAACAGAACACCATTTCTTCGTACAGTTTGAGCAATAACATTCAGCAAAGAGTTGTACTGCCGCTAAGCAACCACATCCGTACCCTCTCATTCAGTGCAAATGCAAGTAAATATCTTTTCGACCTGAGAAGTACAGTGAATGCTGGGATAAGTTTTTCGCAGAGTAAATACGATCAATTGCAGAATAACGAACTATTTGCCTTTAACGCGCAAACGGTTTCTTATAAAGTAGGGATAGAAGCAAAACTTACCAATTTTATCAATTGGTCTTATCTTGCAAATTTCTCGGTAACCGATAATAAAGCCAAAGTTGCTGATGCGATAAAAACGAATTTCCAGCAGCTTAGGCAGCAATCTAGCCTGGCTATCACCACTGTTAGAAATGTGTATTTAAATTTATCGGTAGAGCATTTATTTACGCATCAATCTACACAACCTAATCTGAAATATCTTTTTGCAGATATGAACATCAAATACAAACTCTTAAAAATGAAAACAGATTTAGAATTTGGCATAACCAATCTGGCCAATATCAAAAGGTTTGATGCGATTTATCTTTCAGCAAATTCACTCACCACCGGAACCTATTATATACCGGGAAGGGTGGCCATGCTGAAAGCTACTTTTAATTTTTAAGCAGGCAATTCGGTCGTTATCAATAGCGATTCTTTTTGTGGTAAGCCTAGATTTAGGCGGTGCGTCATTCCCAACTTGATTCGGAATCTTAAAGCTTATTGCATTATGATTCTCTCCTGCGCGGGAATGACATTCCGATGTTCATGAGCTCTTGAATACAATCAGATGAACGGGTCTTCGAGCTTAAATCTGCAAATTCTTTTTGATCTGCGGAAAAAACAAGCAATCGACTATTTGTTTTCCTGCAGATTTAAGATGATAAACGCAGATTTTTATCCCTAGCAATGCCTGTACATTATTAAATAACAAGTTTAAAAGATTTCTCGACTGCGCTCGAAATGACGAATGAGATGAACTATAGCTTTGTAGTAATCTGAATCGCCTGATTATTTCTGTCAACTTTGAGATCAGAAATCTTATTTACATTCAATTTATCAAGCTCCTCTTTTGAGATTTTATTGCCATTTAAAAAATAGGTGGTGGTTTCGTTAACTATAGCCGCATTGCCTGTTACGTGTTGGGTTCCATCTTTAGCAGCTGAAGTTTTGGCTGTTGATTTTAAAAAATAAAACATCGCAACGCCGTTTTTCCTGGGCATTGGTAAAGACTCGAAATCAGCATCTTTTTTAGCCACAATTTTTATATCAACCATTTTATGGTCTGGATTTATGGTATCGGTAAAATTAAAATGCTGTACAAAGGTTCTGCCTTTAAAATTTCTATCGGTTTTAATATCCATCATTTTCACTTTACCTTTTAAAGTTTTTAAAGCCTCATCGGTTAATTGGTATGAAGAATCCACACCATCGCCCATACTTTTAAAGATAAAGGTCATTCTAGTGGCTGTATCCGGCACTTTCAATGTGTCAATTAGTATTCTCTTTTTTACCTTAGTTTTTGAAACCTTTTTTGACTGTACATTAACCTGAGCAGTTTTATCGGGCAAAACATCATTCACTATTTTTGTGAGTGGTGCTAAACTTTTCTTTACCTCCTTGTTATCGATGGTAAACGCTAAAGTAACGCAAAGCAATACCGGTAACACAAATAAATACCTGGTTAAATTTACTTTTGATGAACGTTTCGCGTTCATCATTTTAATCCGCTTTTTAAGGTCGGATAGATTAAAATTATTCACAATAGCAACCGATGGCTGTAACGTCCCAACATCTAGCAAGCTATATTGATAAGCTTTTTTATCGATTCCTTTTTTTAAAATCTTTGCATCGGTAATAAACTCAATGTTTTCCCTTACTGCCTTTTTCATCAACCAAACTCCTGGATTAAACCAGTAGAAAACCACACAGATCTCCGCCAGAATAATATCTAAAGTATGCCATTCTTCTACATGCACACGTTCATGTTCGAGAATATTGTTTAAATCTTGCTTTTTATGCAGGCGCGGATTGATATAAATGGTCTGCCAAAAACTAAATGGACTTACCTCATCGTTTAAAATCCTCACCTTATAATCATCTAAATGATCGGGTGAAGAATTTTTATGCATTCTATAAAGCGAAATAAACTGCACGAGTAATCTTAAGGCCATTAATAAAACACCAGTATAAAAAAGCACCGTAAGTCCTTGCCAAAATACCGAAACGGCATCTTGTTTTACAAATTCACTTACCTGCTGGTTAAATTGTGGCACAAAGGCAGATAC
>NZ_JBFTQI010000136.1:0-9696 GCF_056398925.1 Pedobacter sp. 01T416_2 | reverse complement strand
CAATTAAGCCCGCAAAGCGGATCACTGTGCAGTTTTCGGGAAATAGTTCTTTAAATAGAATTTCTGCAGCTAAAACGACTCTTCCTGAATCAGTATCAGGATGTGTCTCGCTGGTTTCATTTACTATTTTGTTTTCATCAGCGTAAACACTCGTCGAACTGATCAATACCACATGTTTCGATTTATCTTTCGCTGCTGCCAAAATTGAATTGATCTTTTGGGGATAATCAAGAAGTTCAGTCGAATTGCGTTTTGGCGGAATACAGATAAACAAGGTATCGGCCTCAAAAAAAGCTGGATCGGCCACTACCGCTTCTGCCGTAAAGTTGACTAAAAAAGGCTGGATATTTTCGGACTGCAGTATTGCTAGTTTCTCCCGGCTTGTGGTAGAACCCTTAACGGTATAACTTAACCCGATCAGTTTTTTGGCTAAGGCCAAGCCGAACCAACCACAGCCTAAAACCGATATGGTTTTAATGCCGTTTTTATGTGTCGTATTATCTTGAATCATTGGCGCTAAAGATAAATAGTTAGCTTTATAATTTGCCCTGATTCATGTCAATTCTGCTTTTTATACATGGTTTTCGATAGTTTTAAAATCCCATCATAATAAGGTGTAGGTTTGAAATTAAATGCCTTTTCAAATTTGGTAGAATCGAAATGATAATCATGATCGTACTGATAGTACATTTCTACAGTACCCGAAACTATCTTTTTAAATAAACCTACTAAACGTAGCATCAGTTTATTAATGGTAGAATATTGAGGTTTGGTTTCATAAATTTTTGCAGCCATTTCTATAAAAGCTTTCCCTTTTAAGGGAGCCGCGGTTGGCAGGTGCCATATCTGGTTGCCAGAATCGGGTGTTTGGCCTAACAGAAATAAAGCTTTTCCAGCATCTTCAATGTAAGTAAAACTGTGTAGTCTATTTGGGTCTCCTATCCATTGAGCTTTGTTTTTCTTGGCAAACTTATCGAGTACCATCATGTCAAAAAAGCTGTTCATCGAATCTGCTCCGTAAAAATCTGCAGCACGGGCAATGGTTACATTTATTTTACCCGCTTTCGATTCGCTCATTAATTGTTCGGCTACCTTTGCCCTTACTTCTCCTTTTAAGCTACAGGGATGGTAAGGCGTATCTTCTGTCATTGGGCCATTTATCAGGCCATACATATAAACATTATCAAAAAATATCAGCCTTGCGCCTGTACGTTTAGTTAAGTTAATTACATTCTGAATAATAACCGGCCATTGTTCTTGCCATACTTTGGCATCGTAAACCAAACCGGCGCAGAGGTATATTACTTTCGAACCTTCGGCTGCTGCGAAAAGGTCAGCTTCATTTAATAAATCGGCCTTAACCCAGCTTGCATTCGGGTTGCTTGTAGAAATTGGTTTTCGGCTAACCAATCTAATGGTTTCGTTAGTATTGCTTAATTCTCTGGTCAGTGCGTTTGCTGTTGGTCCGCCGGCGCCAAGTATAGTGTGCATATCTTCGTTTTTTAATTAGTTCAAAGTTATGCCGTATGGAACGATGAAAACGTTAACAAAAGATAAGGTTTAAATTTAATCCTTTAAAATGAGTGTACGTTTACGGATACGCGAGAGTGAAACAGGGGTAATACCTAAAAAATTGGCGATATAGTGTTGTGGAACACGCTGGAAAATATCTTTTGCAGTTTTTTCAAGCGCAGTATAACGCTCTTCGGGGCTTTGGATAACAAAAGCATTAAGGCGGTCTTCAAAACAGCAGATGTAATATTCAGCAACCAGACGGCCAAACCGTTCCATTTTCAGCCCCAGCACGGGGTGGTTTAACATTTTCTGAAGATCGGCGTAAGCAATAAGAACAAGTTGGGTTTCCTCCAGGGCCTGAATAAAGTTTGTACTCGGTACTCTTTTTACAAAGCTTTTATAGGCA
Source organism: Pedobacter sp. 01T416_2 (assembly GCF_056398925.1). Lineage (NCBI taxonomy): Bacteria > Pseudomonadati > Bacteroidota > Sphingobacteriia > Sphingobacteriales > Sphingobacteriaceae > Pedobacter > Pedobacter sp. 01T416_2. The sequence continues at coordinate 7,775 of NZ_JBFTQI010000136.1, read as the reverse complement.
CTTACCAGCTCATTTTCAAAACAAAAATAACCAGTAATTTCTTGTCCGTCTTTAACATGATAATGCCTTACAGCACCCTGAATAATAAAGGCAATATAATCGCATACTTTCCCTTCAACTACAAAATGTTCCTTTTTCTTTAGGGTAGAAAAACTGAGGTGCTGAGTTAAGATTTCCCATTCGCTTTCTTCAAAAGTTACGAATTTTGCTAAACCGGTTCTAAAAGCATTGATTTTAAATTGTTTATCCATATCAATAATTAAGTGCAACTTAAAGGTACAGATTAATCAAGAATGGTGTTATCCTTTGTCCAGATTATAACACGCTCTGCAACGTGGCTCATAACTTTCCTTTTCGCCTAGTAGTACGGTCGCTTCATCAGCAACTGTACGGTAACTGTATAGGGCTGGGTTTCCACAGCAAACACAAACGGCATTTACTTTGGTAACATGTTCGGCAATGGCCATTAAAGCAGGCATGGGCCCAAAGGGTTTGCCCGTAAAATCCATATCCAGGCCAGCAACAATAACCCGTATACCTTTAAGGGCGAGTTTATTGCAAACGTCAGGCAGCTCATCATCAAAAAACTGCGCTTCATCTATACCAACCACCTGTGTATTGGTGCCAAGTAGTAAAATGGCCGAAGCGCTATCAACAGGGGTAGAGTTTATGGAGTTCAAATCGTGCGAAACCACAGCAGTTTCATGGTAGCGGGTATCGGTACGGGGTTTAAAAATTTCGACATTCAGTTTAGCAATCTGGGCTCTTTTTAATCTGCGGATCAGTTCTTCCGTTTTACCAGAAAACATAGAGCCACATACCACCTCTATACTTCCCGAAAATTCGCCCCTTCTTCTAAAATTTTGTTCGCTAAATAACATGCCTCTTTTTTTATTCCCCTATGTCTGTTCTATAATTTTTAAACCGAACAAATATGAGAATATTGCATGATTTTTGGCTACTAAGTTACCAACATGATAATTAAGTATTTAAATATGATTGAATTAATATTGCTTATGTTTTAATGAAGGAATCTTTAGGGATATTTTTATTTATACTTGAATTTAGTCTGAAAAAAAGCTATAGATTTATTAAAACTGTGTATTTGAGCATGTAAAGAATTCGACATTGCAGCTATCGTATCTTTATTCAAATCTGTATCATTTATTTTGTCAAATGTTTCATCAGATAAGTTGTTGATTTCCATATCTTCTAAATATTTGATATACCCACCAATTGTTAAACCATCACTAAATATTTCTAAATCGCCATGAACCAATGAATAGTCTTTTAGCTCCGCAATTAATGATCTTATTAGCTTTTGGGATGTACCGAATTGTGCAGCTAAGGCCAACTTAGATTCATGTAATTCTTTCGTAGGCAAAAAATTAAATTGATAAATGGCATACCCAATTCCAATTACCGCACACATTCCCGAAATAGTTTCCCAATTCATCTTACAGTTTTTTAATTCCCAATTGCATCAAATTCAAACTAAAAATCTTTTTTCCCTGCTTAACGGTGTCAGTAACAAAAAGAATTTGGCTGTTACTCCTGTAGCCGGTTATGCCTTTTTCCTTTATCTCTTGAACGAAGCCCTTTGATTTTGCCTCCTTAACAATGGACTTTAATTCACTTCTATTATTAGTCGTATATATACATACCTTAGAGGTAGACAGATCGGCTATGCGATATGAGCTTGTATCATTTTGATCGATATGTTTATAGGTTAAGCTAATAGAGTCACCTTTTTTAAATTCGTAACCTAATTTTTTGAAGTATGACGTTTTTAACTCTGACTTTAAGTTTAGTGTTTCTTGAAGGATTGTCAGGCTAGGCAAGGTCTTTTGTTTAGTGTCCGAGCAGGAAGTGACCAAAATTAAGCTTGAAACGATGAGGGCGTATTTAAATTTCATATTACTAATATAATGATTTGATCATATATTGAATCGGTGACTAAGTACTTAAACATTCTTTATAAATTTTCTGTTATAATAACAGAACTACTTAAGTATGCTTTTTATAATATTACCGAATGAAATTAAATGAGAATTATGTGTTATTTTTGAACACATAGTTACCAACATAAATCGACTAAAAATTCGTTTTAATTTTATGATGAACCAACAGGATATTTTCAGAAAGATCGGCAGCATTTTAACAGAATTAAATGAGCAATATCAGTTTTTAGCTCAAAATCCTCAGCAATTAAACGATTTGGAGCTGGAGCTTTTTCTGGCCAATGCCCATTTTCTTTCCGATCATGTGAATGTCGTCAAAAAATTAAACACCATAGTAGAAGATAAGCCTGCTGAACCTGGAAATCATGCTTTGTTGGCCGAACAAAATACCATTATACTGCCCGAAGTTGAAAAAAGTTATGTAGAAGATGATGAGTGTTTCGATCCGCAGGAACTGGAAGAAGTTGCTACTGCTCAGGAAGAGGAAGAACGTGTGGATGTGAAGCCCGAACAGGAAGTGCTGGATGATGAAATTATTGAAGAAGAAAAAGCTGCATCGCTTTTGAATAAAGATTTCTTTAAGCCAGACCAGGATGATCATACTTTTGAATTTGTATTGGGTACACACGATGAAAACGACCAGTTCGATTATGAAGCGAAATCTGTTGAAGAAATTTTCGATCGCCCTTTAAGCAAAGAAGAAGCTGAAATTTTAGCACGTAAAAAGATAATTCACGAAAAGGAAGAAACTTTATCTGTTCAGGAAGAGCCTACACCAACTGAAGAAGATGAAATTGGCCCTGAACCTTTTTTAATTCCACAGGAAGAGGAGGAAGAACCTTTAGTAATTGCCGAAGAAGAACCTGTTGCAGTTGTTAAAGAAGTAGAACCGGTTGCTGTGCCAAGTGAGCCTATTGAGGCACTGAAAGATGTGAAACTGGATGATCCCATTATTTCGCCGCCTGTTGAACAGGAGCGCCCCTTGTTTAGGCCTGAAGCAGTTCCGGTAAAACCATCTCCACAGCCTGAGGCGGCTAAACCTGCACCAAGTTTAAATGATCTGCTTGCCAAAACAAATGGTAAAAGTGATGAGCCTGTTAAAGCACCTATTGCCGATTTAAAGCAGGCGATTAGTTTGAACGAAAAGTTACTTTTTATCAAGGATCTTTTTAATGGGTATAATCTGGCCTATTCGGAAGTAATTGATATCATAAATAAGATGAGCAGTTTCGAAGCGGCAGATAGCTACCTGCAGAATAATTATGCGGCGAAAAATAACTGGGCCAATAAACAGGCTACAGTTGATCAGTTTTACGAGTTGTTGAACCGAAGGTTTAGTAGGTAGAAGCGATAAGCGTAAGGCGTTTAGCGCCTGGTCTTACACCGCGCATCGTCATACTGAACTTGTTTTACTGCGTAGCTTTCCGCTTCGCTACAGGTCAGTATCCATTAGGCCCTGAAAAATACATTACCAATTACAGAGTTCTAAAATCAGTCGTCATTTCGACTGGAGCGCAGTCCCGAACATTCGGGAGAGAAATCTTTGAACAATTTTAAAGATCTCTCCTCCAAAGGATTCCTTTATAACACTAAGGTCGACATGACGAGACCTCACAGCCTGTTCTCGGCACTCTAATGTTTTTCTAAAAAGCTGAAGACTCAGGATGACGCATATCAACTCTGGCCTGATTATAAATGAACCATCCCAATTTTGTAAATCATTAGGAAATGATTGTTCAGCATTTCATTGGTGCTGTAGTCCCACCACTTCAATCTTTTTGTAAATTTACCTTTAATGGAAAATATGATTTTTCCAAAAAGGATTTCCGTTAAGTTGGGTTTATTAACGCAAACCGGTAGGACAGAACTGCCCGCCTAAACCCGATAAAAGCGAACACGAAGCCCGATTTAAGCATTGCTGTTTATTGTTTTTTGGTATGCTTGCTTGTTTCACAGGTTTTATCGGGAGAAGTAAAGCGGTTAGCGGGAATACGCATTGATTTTAGAAGAACTTTTGCTTTCCAGTAAATAGATTTTCGGCCTTAACCTAACCTTAAGATTGCTTTTGCTTTGGAATGACGAATTCCTTTTAATATATCGACTCCAGACTAAGGACTCCCGACTTAAGACTAAATAAATCCCATCCGGTTAGAGTCCAGCTTTAAAAAGATGAACAGTAAGATTGTAAAACTCCATAACGACGAACCACCATAACTAATTAAGGGTAGGGGAATCCCAATTACGGGAATAATACCAATCGTCATCCCGATATTGATAAAAACGTGGAAAAAGAGGATACAGGCTACGCTATAACCATATACCCTGGAGAATGTAGATCGTTGCCTTTCTGCTAAATTAACCAATCGGAGTAGAAGGAACATATACAAACCTATCACTACAGAACAGCCCATAAATCCCCATTCTTCGCCGATGGTAGAGAAGATGAAATCGGTACTCTGCTCTGGTACATAACCATATTTAGTTTGTGTGCCCTGTAAAAATCCACGGCCGGTTGCCTGCCCTGAGYCTATGGCAATCTGCGATTGAATTACATTATAACCCGCACCTTTATTGTCAGTTTTAAGCCCTAACATTAATTCGATACGGCTACGTTGGTGGGGAGCTAAAACTTTTTCGTAGGCAATTTTTATTAAAAACAGATAGCCAATAGCGAAAACGGTTACCAAAACAGTAGAGAAGATTATTTTTTGTTTTCTTCTGTTGTTGTAAATGAAAAGGCCAGCAATTGTGGTAATAATGATGATTAAGATATAGGTAGGGACCAGAAAATCGGCAATAAAGAGCACAATCATTCCCAAAAATATCAATAGAAAATAACCTGATAAACCTTCACGGTATAATGGAAACATAAATGCAAGAAACACCAATGCCGAACCCGTATCGGGCTGAAGCATAATTAACAATAGCGGTGCACCCACGATTAATCCTGCAATCATAATTGATTTAACATCCCGGAATTTGGGGTTAAATGCCCCTACATATCTCGCCAAAAGCAAGGCTGTGCCAAACTTTGCAAATTCGGCAGGTTGAAGTTTAAAGGATCCTATTGCAATCCATGCCTGGTTCCCCGCCACTTTGTTCCCGATTACCAATACGGCCATTAACAACAGCAGTGTGCCGCCATAAATAAAAGGCGAGAAGACATTGAAAAGCCTTCCATCAAACAATAAGATAGATAAGCCTAAAATTAAACCAGTGATGATGTAAATTAGCTGTTTGCCGTAAAGCGTGCTAAAGCCAAACACCGCTGTGTGTTCTGGTGGAACGGAAGCATAAATATTGATGAAACCAATAGCGCATAAGGCGATATAGATTAAAACAGTAATCCAATCTACATTAAAGAAAAAACGGTTTCCCTGTTGCTGCTGCATTTTATTTCTGGATTACAGGTTTATCGATGATTACTGATTTTAATTCTTTAGGTTTTGTAGTAACCGTCTGTTTTATCGTTGCCGATTTAATTCTCAAACTATCTTTTATCCTTTTGGTTGAATCTGCTTTTTTAAGCAACAGACTATCTGCCTTCGTTAATTTGATCTTTTTTGTTTTGTCGATTAATAAAGGAAGCAGGTTTTGATTCTTCATCCACTCTACCTGAGCAGCTCTTCCACCGCTAACACTACCTTTCAGGTATTTTTCGATCATATAACTGGCTATCGGCGCTGCATAGGTACTGCCAAAACCCGCATTTTCGACAATTACTGCAATAGCAATTTTCGGATTATCTCTTGGGGCAAAACCTATAAACACAGAGTGGTTTTTTCCGTGCGGGTTTTGTACCGTTCCTGTTTTTCCACAAAGTACTATATCAGGAATCCGTGACAGTATGGCCGTTCCCCAGCTGGTGTTTACGGCATCCTGCATACCATCAATTACGGATTCGAAATGTCTGGCATCTACACCTACATAATTTTTAACTACATATTCTTTTTTAACCAGATTTTTATCGCCTATACCTTTAATTAAGTGCGGTTTAATGTAATAACCACGGTTAGCAATAATAGCCATGGCATTTGCCATTTGTAATGGGGTAGCGGTAATCTCACCCTGGCCAATAGCCTGTGAAATTACGTTGGTATAACCCCATCTTTTACCATAAATTTTATCGTAATGGTCTGCGGTATAAAAATAGCCCTTTCTTTCATAAGGCATATCAATGTCGAGCTTTGATCCGAAACCAAATTTAGCCACTTTATCGCGCCATTCCTGATAGGTTTGTCTTTGGTTTTTCATCCCGTTTTTGGTAATTAACTTTTGAAAAACATAACAAAAGTAAGTATTACAGGAACGGGCTATGCCTCTTCGTAAAGAAATTGAGCCATCAAAGTGTTCGCATTTAATTTTTCTATTTCCAGCCTGATAATAGTGCGGACAAAAGAATGTGGTATTGGGATCTATTACGCCTTCTTGTAGTCCAATTAGCGCATCAACAGGCTTAAACGATGACCCAGGGGGATAGTAACCCATTATTGGTCTTACTAAAGATGGGCGGTATGGATTGCCCACAATAAATTCCATGTAATTGTTCCCTTGATTTCTGCCAACCAAAAGATTTGGATCATAGCCCGGACTACTTACCAGTGAAAGAATTTCCCCGGTAGCAGGCTCAATCGCTACAATTGCCCCAACCTTGTTCATCATCAGCTCTTCACCCAGTTTCTGAATCCTCATATCAATGCCCGAAATTAGTCGCTCGCCCGAAACTGCATTGATATCATACTTTCCATCAGCATAACTGCCTTGGGGGGTATTGTGCACGTCATAAATTGTATTTACAACGCCCTTTTCTCCCCTTAAAACTTCTTCGTATGATTTTTCCAGACCACYTTTTCCCTTATAATCGCCTGGCTTGTAAAAGCCTTCAGATTTGGCAATATCGGCACTGTCTACCTCTTTTACATAACCAAATAACTGTCCTCCAACACTATCGGGATAATGGCGTATGGTGCGGTCCTGAGTTGAAAAACCCGGAAAACGGTACATAATTTCCTGTAAACGAGCATAGCTCTGAACTGAAATCTGTTTAACAAAAGGTGTGGCCTGATAGTTGGATTTAGCCTTGGCCTTACGCATAAATTTGCGTGCGTCCGCTACCGAAATCTCGAGTGCTGCAGCTAAGGTAACCGTGTCAAATTCCTTTACTTCGTTGGGAATAACCATTAAATCGTAAACAGGTTCGTTCTGTACAATAACCTTCATGTTCCGGTCTAGAATAGCACCACGTGCAGGGAACTTGAATTTCTTTTTTAATACATTACTTTCTGCAGAAATAAAGGCCTTGTCGCTAATAATCTGGATATAAAATAACTTCCCCAATAAAATCAGGGCGATTACAATAAATAATCCTTGAACGATATATTTTCGGTTAAATAATTGATCCATTAGCGTGGTGTTCTTCTATAGAATATAAACTCTACCAATAAAATAATAAGCAGTGTAAAGATACAACTTAAGCCGCATCTCATTAAGGTGTAACCAATTTCGGTTAGCCTAAATGTTTCTAGAAAGAACAGCACCAGGTGGTGTGCAACAACGCAAAGAAAAGCATAAAGTGAAAACCATTGAAAACCCATATAACTTAACGATGGTTCTGGGTCGTCAATTGCGTCGCGGTTTAAACTTATCGATATAAAGGAAATCCTTACAAAAGCCAATACCACGCAAGCCGTAGCATGTACGCCCATGGTATCGTAAAAAGCATCGAGTGTTAAGCCTGTTCCAAAAGCCAATAAGTACAACAAAATATTGGGGATTCCGAATGGAAGCAGGAGCAAAAACAGCACATAGATAAAC
>NZ_JBFTQI010000135.1:0-9708 GCF_056398925.1 Pedobacter sp. 01T416_2 | reverse complement strand
GCAGGAGGTCTTGGCATTATTGGAGCCGGTTCAATGTATCCTGATGTTTTAAGAACACATATTCAGAAGTGCAAATTAGCTACCCATCTGCCGTTTGGTGTTAATATTCCATTGCTGTATCCCAATATTCAGGAAATTATAGATGTGGTAATTGAAGAGAAAGTAAAAATTGTATTTTCTTCTGCTGGTAATCCTGCAACATGGACCAGTTTTTTAAAAGAAAAGGGTATTACTGTCGTTCATGTAATTGCCAATACAAAATTTGCCATAAAAGCCCAGGAAGCTGGCGTTGATGCCATCGTTGCTGAAGGTTTCGAAGCAGGCGGACATAACGGGAGAGAAGAAACCACCACCATGTGTTTAATTCCGATGATAAGGGATGCTGTTAAAATTCCTGTCATTGCAGCTGGCGGCATTGGGAGTGGAAAAGCCATGTTGGCTGCGTTTGCTTTAGGAGCAGATGCGGTTCAGATCGGTTCGGCCTTTGCTGTTGCCGAAGAATCATCTGCTCATCCGGCATTTAAAAATAAAATTATTGCTGCTGCTGAAGGCGACACTAGACTGGCCATGAAAAAACTGGTTCCGGTGCGGTTGCTGAAAAATGAATTTGCCGATGCAATATCGGTAGCAGAAGCTGAAGGCGCAGACCGAGGCCGCTTAATGGAGCTTTTGGGCAGAGCAAGGGCAAAAGCAGGAATGTTTGAGGGCGATATGGAAAACGGAGAACTCGAAATCGGTCAGGTTTCGGCTATGCTGGATGAAATTAAACCTGCAAAAGAAATCCTGAAAGAAATATGGTCAGATTTTAGGTCCGAATTGCAAAGATTTAACAGTTTACAAAGCGAATTGGACTTATAAACATATGGATACACAATTGCTTTACTAACTTTGCAACAATAAATTTTAGCATGAGCGAAAAAAATATAAAATCTCCACAAGGGAATTTAGGGGTGAAACACCTCAATATAACGATAACAGGTAAAGTACAGGGCGTTGGCTTCAGGGAAACCACAAAAATTATTGCCAACCAAATGATGGTAACCGGTTTTGTAAGGAACGAAAAAGACGGATCGGTTTATATCGAAGCGGAAGGCGACAATATTTTTCTGGAAGAATTTGTAAACTGGTGCCACGAAGGGCCAGACCGCTCGCGTGTAGAAAATGTGGCGGTAAGCGATGGTGAAGTAAAAAACTATCGTAATTTTGAAATCTTAAGAAAATAAATTGCTGAATTGTTGGATTGCTATATTGTTCCACTAAGGAGCCTATCTCAATACGCAGTACTCAAATCTCAATCATAAATGTCTGTATATAAAAAGTTTCTTGGGCAAACCATGGTTTATGGTATCAGTACCATCGCCTCGCGGTTACTCAATTTCATATTAACACCAATATTTACCCGGAGTTACGGTGCTAGTGCATTAGGTGTTTTTACCAAAATGTATGCTTATGCATCTATGACGAATGCTATACTGGCCTTTGGGATGGAAACTACTTTTTTTAGGTATCTCAATAAACATGAAGATAAAAAACAGCAGGTTTATAACAATTCTTTCCTGATCGTTGCCTTTATATCCATACTGTTTTTAATTACTGGGCTTGTTCTTACCGAACCGATCACCAAATGGTTGTTAAACAGTAATATGTCACATTATCAGGATCAAAAAAGATATGTACAGTATTTTCTTTGGCTCTTGTTTTCAGATGCCATCTGTGTAATTCCCTTTGCCAGGATCAGGGCTGATGGAAAGCCTTTTAGATATAGCATCATTAAATTTGTGAATATCTTGACTTATGTACTCTTAAGCTTATTTTTCATTTACGGTATCCCGCTAATCATTAAACATGATCTGCCCGGCGCAGCGTTCTTTCAAAGTTGGTTCCGTGATAAGTGGGTTGGGTATGTATTTATTGCCAATCTGGTAGCAAGTGCGCTTACCTTTTTACTTTTAGTGCCAGAATTTTTAAAGGTTCAGTTTAAATTTGACCGTGATCTTTTTAAAAAAATGCTTTCTTACAGCTGGCCTGTCCTGATCRCAAATTTATCTTTCATCGTTAATGAAAATCTGGATAAAATACTTTTGGATAGATACACAACCGAAGCAGAAGTAGGTATTTATGGTGCTGTTTGTAAGCTGGCTATATTCCTGAGTATTTTCAATATGGCTTTTAGACTGGGTGCCGAACCGTTTTTCTTCAGCTATGCCAAAAATGAAAACGCAAAGATTACTTATGCCAAAATTCTGGAATATTTTGTAATAGCACTTTCCATTCTTTTTGTGGCCCTCACTGCGAATATCGAAATCCTGAAATACTTTATCAGCCGGGATGCAAAACACCTGGCCGAATATTGGGTAGGTTTGCCCGCAGTTCCTTATTTACTTGTGGGCTACGTATGTTTAGGTATTTATATGAACCTTTCTATTTGGTATAGATTGTCTGATCAAACCAGATTTGGATTGTATATTTCTTTAATTGGAGCCTTTATTACCATTGTATTCAATATCATATTGATTCCGAAGTTTAGTTATATGGGTTCTGCCTGGGTTTCGATGGCAACCTATGGAACGATGATGATTATTTCGTATATCCTCGGACAGAAATATTACCCAATCCCCTATAATCTTAAAAAGATTTTATCTTACTTAATCATTTCGATCATACTGGTATTCTCTTCGTTTTTCGTATTCCATAGAAACATTTATATTGGCAATGCCATGTTGATTGTTTTTGTTGCGGGTATTGCCTATTTTGAAAAGAATGATTTAATGAAAATACTAAAAAGAGGTTAGTTAGAGACTTTTGTATTAGGTTCATCGTTAATGGTCAATGGCAATCAAACCATGATCTATAAGCCATTAACCTAAAGTACCCAACAATAAAAAAATGGAAATAAAAATTATCAATACATCCGAACATGCACTTCCACAATATGAAACTGCACATGCGGCTGGTATGGATCTGCGGGCATCAATAATAGAAGAAATGATATTGAAACCTTTGCAGCGCTTATTGGTGCCAACAGGTTTGTTTATTGAATTACCGATTGGTTACGAAGCACAGATCAGACCCAGAAGCGGCTTGGCCTATAAACACGGTATTAGCATTGTAAATGCTCCTGGTACAATTGACGCCGATTACCGTGGTGAAATAAAAGTTTTATTGGTAAATTTATCAGATACAGATTTTAAAATCGTTAATGGCGATAGAATTGCACAAATGGTTGTGGCAAAACACGAAACCGTTAGCTGGCAAACCGTAGAACAATTAGGGGAAACTGTACGCGGCGAAGGTGGCTACGGACATACGGGGAAATAGTCCACAGTCCTAAGTCAAAAGTCCTTAGTCTGGAGTAAATTATTTGGATTGATAAATGATATGAAATACAAAGTACATTTTCTTGTTGGAGCCACTTTAGTGAGCATCCAGGCTTTTGGGCAGGGAACGGTTACGCCAAGTGCCAATCGCGATAGCAATATGGTAAAACAATTGTTTTTTGCGGGCTTACGGGAGAAAATGTCTGAAAATTATGTTGTTGCCTCTACCAATTTCAATAAAATTGTTGGTTTAGATCCGAATAACCATGCAGCCTATTTCGAGCTGGCCAATGCAAACCTGCGTTTAGATAAACTTTCGGAAGCTGAACAGCATATAAAACAGGCAATTAAATTAAACGCCGGCAATTTATGGTACTGGCGCTTACTTGGTGAGGTATACAAGCGCACCAATAACATGCCCGAACTAATCGAAGTGTTTAATCAGTTGATCCGTCTCGATGCTGAAAACGATGCCTATTATTTTGATAAAGCCAATGCGCAGTTCTTAGGCAATCAGCTGGATGCTGCAAAAAAGACCTATGATGAAATTCAGGCTAAATTTGGCGAATCAAGAGATTTGGTAAACGCCAGAAAGCGTCTGCAATCTAACGGGAATGCCACTGAAAGTGATATTGTTAAATTATTGGAAGGCAATCAGGCTGATGTAAAGAACTATTTATATGCTGCAGGTTTGCTTTTGCAGAAGGGAAATGATCCGGAAGCATTAAAGGTATTAACCAAAGCCCAGCAGCTCGAACCCAATAATTTTGAGGTAAACCTGGCTTTGGCTGATATTTACCGTARGCAGAAAAATGACGAAGCTGCATTTTCTTCCTTAAAATTGGCTTTCGAAAGCAATGAAATGCCTCTTACGGAAAAGGTGAAGATTATCGCTGCACTTTTTCCGAAACTTAACCAACCCGTTGTTGCCAAAAATGTAACTGAACTAAGTAAACTGGTTGCAGAAAAAAATCCGGCTGATGCAAAAGCATTGGCACTTTATGGCGATGTACTTTATCAGCAGAACCACTTAAAAGATGCATTGTCCCAATATCAGGCTGCTTTAAAACTTAACGAACAGATTTATGTAGTGTGGGAACAGGTCATTAATATCCAAACACTGCTTGGGCACTATGAGGAAGCGATAAAGGTTGGCGATGAGGCTTTAAGCATTTATCCCAATCAGGCCAGCTTATATTATTATATGGCTTATGCCCTGTTTAAAACAGGTAAATATGAGCCCGCTCAAAGCAATTTAAAAACCTCCTTACAGTTGGATGTAGAGAATAAAAGCCTGCAGGCACAGATTTATGCACTACAGGGCGATATCTACATCAACCAGAATAATTTTGCCTTAGCTAAAACAGCTTTCGAAAAAGCCATTTCAACAGAGCCCGATAATTATCTCATCATGAATAATTATGCCTATTATTTGGCGTTGAGAAATGACGACTTAACCAAGGCCGCGAAATATGCAGAAACAGCGGCCAATGCTATGCCTAATAATCCTTCAATTGTAGATACCTACGCGTTTATTCTGTTTAAACAGCAAAAATACGATCTGGCGAAAATATGGATTGAAAAGGCTTTGCAAAACAATAGCAGTAAAAACGGTGTTTACTTGGAGCGATATGGCGATATACTTTTTATGAAAGGTGAAAAGGATGCTGCATTAATCCAATGGCAAAAAGCAAAAGAGACTGGAAACGGATCAGAAGTATTAATTAAAAAGATAAATGAAAAGAAGTATTTTAAATAGCGCATTCCTGTTAGGAGCTGTAATTTTTGTTTCGGCATGTAAACCTAAAAAAGAAATTGTAGTGGCTCCACCTACCAAAACAGAAACCAAAACTGATAATTCGAAAGCAGAAGCTTTAACACTACTAAATAGCAAACAACTTAAATTTAATACACTTTCTTTAAAAGCAAAAGCAACTTTAGATATTGCCGGCGACGCAAACGATGTAACCATGAATTTCAAGATGAAAGACAAGGAAGCCATTTGGGTAAGCATTACAGCCTTAGGTGGAATGGCAGAGGTGGCAAGGGCTTTGATTACGCCTGATAGTATCAAGATCATGAACCGGATGAAAAGCGAATACCTAAAAAAACCTTTTAGTTATATTTACAATTTCACCAATAAACAGGTTAATTTTAATACCCTACAATCCATTTTAACGGGCAATGCCATGGGCGAGTTTCTAACACAAGAATCGGATGTTAAACAGGAAAATGGTGTTTGGGTGGTTTCTGGAAGCAAATCGGAGTTGGATTACAAACTGCTTTTTAACACGCTGTTTAAAGTATCTGAAACCAATTTAAATGACGCTAAAAACGGTCAGGCGCTAAAAGTTACGTATACCGACTATCAAAAATTAAACGAGTCATTATTCCCTAGTGCATTGCAGATCAAAACACTATCTAAAGCAAAACGGATAAACATCGACTTACAGTTTGTCAAAATTGATGGCAATGTTCCGGTCGATTTTCCGTTTAATGTACCAAAGAGATTTACGGTTGTAAAGTAGGTTTAAAAACTACATTCACATACTCTATCAATGATTTGCCAGGTTAGGTACTGCATTAGTACAGCGGCTCTGGCAATCTTTGTTATGTATGAAGATTGAGTGAAGACAGTTCTGTAATAAGTAATTATGACTTTAGTATCTCGATTTTAATATTTTTTACTACAAAATTTTTATACTTTTGGCTTAATGAAGCTACAAAAACTCCTATTTATCCTTTTTTTAAGCGTGTTAACCCTTTCGGCGGTTGCACAAACTGAAAGCCAGCTCAGAAGGAAAAAAGAAGCTATACAACGCGAAATTGAACAGCTTCAAAAGAATTTGAATAAAACTGCCAGTGGTAAAAAGCTTACTATACAGCAGATTAATACTATAAATGCCCAGATTAGGCTGCGCCAGGATAAGATCGGTACAATCAACTCTGAAATAAAAAATCTGGATAACCAAATCTCTCAGAACACAAATACCGTACATACGTTGCAAGGTCAGTTGGGCGATCTTAAAAAAGAGTATGCGGGAATGATTCGTTTTGCACAGCGCAACAGAAATTCATACGATAAAATGATGTTCATTTTTGCGGCGAAGGATTTTAACCAGGCATATAAAAGAATAAAGTATTTACAGCAGTTTAGTCAATACCGTAAAAAACAGGCTGGATACATTGAAAATACGCAGCAAGATCTGAACGGCAAGATTAAGGTCCTGGATAAAACACTCAGGGAAAAAAGTGATCTGTTGAAGGAACAGGAAAGAGAGCGTGAGCGTTTAAGCAAGGATAAAAGCAAACAATCAGTAGAATTAAACAAACTGAGCAAGGACGAAAAACAGTTTAAACAGGATATTTCCAGTCGTAAAAAACAACAGGCTCAGATAGACAGGGCCATTAGTGCTGCAATTCAGCGGGCAATTGAAGAAGCGAGAAGGAAGGCCGCAGAAGAGGCAAGAAGAAAAGCGGCTGAAGAAGCACGGATTGCGGCGGCAAAAGCCAAGGCTGAAAATAGACCCGTACCTACTGCACCAGCTACACCAACCGCTAAAGCAAAATCGACAGGAGAATTGCTTACTGCAACACCTGAGGCAGCCAGATTATCGGCAGGTTTTGAAAATAACAGAGGAAGGTTACCTTGGCCTGTAGCAACAGGAACAATAACCGAAAGGTTTGGTTTACATAAGATCGACCAGGCAAGTTATACCAACGATGGAGTAGATATCACTACAACTGATGGGGCAACTGTTAGAAGTATATTTGCAGGTAAGGTTGTTATGGTGCAAAATATTATGGGCAGAACTGCCGTAGTAATTAACCACGGCGAGTACTTTACAGTGTACCAAAACTTAAGATCGGTTAGTGTGAGTGTAGGTAATTTAGTTGAAACCAAACAGGCGATTGGGATTGTGGCAAATACAGGTGACGACGCCATTTTAAAATTCCAGATTAGAAGAGGCCAGGGAACTTTAAATCCTGAAGCTTGGATTAGTAAATAAACTTAAGACAAGTTAAAATGTCTATATTTGTATAAATTATATTAGTGATGTATCAAGGCACGTTATTAGAGTTTTTAAACATGGGTGGATCAGAGATCGTACTCATTTTAGTGGTGGTTCTATTGTTGTTCGGAGGTAAAAAATTACCTGAACTTGCAAGAGGACTAGGGAAGGGAATCAGAGAGTTCAAAGATGCCTCTGATGGTGTTAAGCGTGAAATCCATAGGAATATCAACGCAATGGATTTAGATAAAGAAGAAGCAGAAGAAACAGCGGTAAACCATAGTCAACGTCATCATCCAACAGAAGAATCACCGGTTGATGAAAAAATAGAGGCAAGTGAGTCACACATTGATCTGAGCAAGCCTACTGACGAAAAAATTGTAACTGACAAAGAAAAAGTTTAAACAAAAAAATCATGTTAAATACAACAATAGCAGCAATGCTTGGAACACCAGAAATTATCATTATTGCGATAGTGGTATTGTTATTATTTGGTGGTAAAAAAATTCCTGAACTAATGAGAGGTTTAGGTAAAGGTGTTAAAGAATTTAAAGATGGTAAAGATGGCGTTGATGGAGACCAAGTAGACCCATCTAACCGTGATAAAACCGTTTAATTGCAATAATTTTAGTTTTGAAGAAATACAGCTCTCTTAAAGAGATTCAAACACGCATTGCGCAAAAGCAATTAACTTTACCCGATTTATTAGCTTATTATTTTAAGCAAATTGAAAATAATGAACACCTCAATGCATTTAATGAGGTGTTTTTTTTATCGGCCGAAGTTCAGGCGAAAGCGATACAGCAAAAAATAGAAGAAGGTACTGCAGGCAAACTTGCAGGAATGATAATTGGTATTAAAGATAATATCTGTTATAAAGACCATATCGTTACTGCGTCGTCAAAAATGCTCGAGGGCTTTGTATCTCCATATTCTTCTACCATTGTGCAGCGATTGTTACAGGAAGATGCCGTTATTATCGGCCGTTTAAACTGTGATGAGTTTGCGATGGGCGGCTCTAATGAAACTTCATACTATGGGGTTGCTAAAAATGCTGCAAATCCCGACCTTGTTCCTGGTGGGTCTTCAGGTGGCTCAGCTGTAGCCGTTCAGGCCGATATGTGTTTGTCTGCCCTGGRTACCGATACCGGTGGCTCGGTAAGACAGCCAGCTGCATTTTGTGGCCAAATTGGGCTTAAACCTACCTATGGGCGCATTTCAAGGTATGGTGTTATTGCTTATGCTTCTTCTTTTGATCAGGTTGGGCCAATTACATCATCAGTAGAAGATGCTGCCTTGCTTTTACAGGTTTTAGCTGGCGCTGATGATTACGATTCTACTGTTTCTTCAAGTGCAGTGCCCGATTATCCTGCTCATTTGAATGAACATAAAAAACACAAAATAGCGGTATTAAAAGAAACTATTGAGAGCGAAGCCCTCGATCCCGAAATCAAGTCGGCTATTTTAAAATCGATCGAGCAGCTCAAATCAGATGGACATACTGTTGAGTATGTTTCTTTTGATCTGTTGGATTATCTGGTTCCGGCCTATTATATCTTAACAACGGCCGAAGCCTCTTCAAATCTATCGCGTTATGACGGCGTTCATTACGGACATCGTAACCTAGAGGCGAAATCGCTAAATGAGCTTTATAAATTGTCCCGCGCCGAAGGTTTTGGCGAGGAAGTAAAACGCCGCATTCTTTTAGGTACTTTTGTTTTAAGTGCGGGATATTACGATGCTTACTATCAAAAAGCACAGCAGGTTCGCCGGTTGATCAGAGAAAAAATGGATGCCTTGTTTGAGGATTATGATTTAATTCTTTCTCCTGTGGCACCAACAGCAGCTTTTAAAATTGGCGATAATGTTCAGGATGCAATTGTGATGTATATGGCCGATATTTTTACCGTATTGCCTTCTTTAAGCGGAAATCCGGCTATTGCTTTGCCACTAGGCAATAATGCAGCAGGATTGCCGTTAAGTATACAGTTTACAGCCAAACATTTTGAGGAAGATAAGCTTCTGGCTTTTTCTCAGGCATTTTTATCATAGTTTTATCGTCATTGCGAGTTACAAAGCATTATAGTTAAGTATGGCAATGGCATTTTATTAACTGTTTTTCTAGGCATTGCCTAGAAGGTTCGCAGGTTCTTACTCTTTTCCTTATTATGAAAAGAAAAATCTGTATAAAGGTTTGTGAGGACACATGCCACGGTTAATGAAAATTTGAACCAATAGCCCATGATTAAAAAATTACTTTTTGCTTCAATTTGCGCTTGTTTAGGATACATTTCTTCTTCTTCCGCGCAACAAACGCTCAAACTGGATAGTCTTCCGAAGATTCACAACAACATCTTTATCAATACCGATACTGTGGC
>NZ_JBFTQI010000134.1:0-12053 GCF_056398925.1 Pedobacter sp. 01T416_2 | reverse complement strand
GCCTTAATCCTTGCTTAGAATGAGTACAAACAAACAATTTTATTATTTTTTTTATGCATGCATAGCAATTTATTTAGATTAATATCCTAATTTAGCGTAACAATCTAATATTGCATGGTAGCACAGATCCTTTTTCTAGTACTTACACTTGCAGCAATTGCGCTGTTTACAGTTAACCTGCGTAAAATAATTCGCAATATCCGTTTAGGAAAACCGGTAGATCGACAAGATCAGCCACAAAAAAGATTAATGACCATGCTTCGCGTGGCATTTGGTCAGTCTAAAATGGTTGTCCGCCCTATCCCTGCCTTTCTCCACTTTTTTGTTTACATCGGTTTTGTGATCATTAACATTGAAGTATTGGAGATCATAATCGATGGTTTATTCGGCACGCACCGTATTTTTAATGGCCTGGGTGGTTTATACAATTTTCTGATCGGCTCTTTCGAAATTCTGGCTTTTACCGTTTGGATTTCATGCGCTATTTTTCTTATCCGCAGAAATATCCTAAAACTTAAACGCTTTAGCGGCGTAGAGATGAAAAGCTGGCCAAAATCTGATGCCAATTACATCCTCATTACCGAGATTTTATTAATGAGCGCTTTCTTATTAATGAACGCAGCCGATGCAAAATTACAGCTTTTGGGCGCCAGCCATTACGTTAATGCCGGTGCATTTCCAGTGAGTCAGTATTTAATTAATATCCTGCCTTCATCAGAAAGTGCCTTGGTTATCGTAGAGCGCAGCTGCTGGTGGTTCCACATTATTGGCATTCTGGCTTTCCTAAATTACCTACCTTATTCGAAACACTTTCATATTCTTTTCGCCTTTCCAAATACCTACTTTTCTAATTTGGAGCCTAAAGGTGAGTTTACAAATATGGCCTCAGTTACCAATGAGGTGAAAGCCATGCTGGATCCTTCTTTTGTTCCGGCAGAAACCGAACCCGGTAAATTTGGAGCCAAAGACGTAACCGACTTAAATTGGGTAAACCTCATGAATGCTTATACCTGTACCGAGTGCGGAAGGTGTACTTCGGTATGCCCGGCAAATATTACAGGTAAACTTTTATCGCCGCGGAAAATTATGATGGATACCCGCGACCGCATTACCGAAGTGGGCCAAAATATTGATAAACACGGCGCTGAACATCAGGATGGAAAATCTTTATTGGATGACTACATTAGCAGAGAAGAAATTTGGGCCTGCACCAGTTGTAATGCCTGTGTAGAGGCCTGCCCGATAAACATCGATCCATTACAGATTATTATGGAACTTCGCCGTTTTGCCGTGATGGAAGAATCGCAGGCGCCAGGCAGCATTAACGCGATGATGGGAAATATTGAGAATAACCAGGCACCCTGGAAATACTCTCCAGCCGATCGTTTTAACTGGGCACAAGAAAGCTAGATTGACAGTTTTTGTTGGCATTGAATTAAAATAATAATTACATCAGGTCTTGATACTTGATACTAGATACTAGACAAATGGAATTTAAAGTCCCTACAATGGCCGAGTTGATGGCCGCAGGTGAAGAACCGGAAATATTATTTTGGGTTGGCTGTGCTGGAAGTTACGATGAAAGAGCACAGAAAATTACCCGCGACATTTGCAAGATCTTACATCATGTAGGCATAAAATACGCTGTTTTAGGAACAGAAGAAAGTTGCACCGGAGATCCTGCTAAAAGAGCCGGTAACGAGTTTCTTTTCCAGATGCAGGCCATGACCAATATTGAGGTATTGAATGCTTACAACATCAAAAAAATTGTAACAGGCTGTCCACATTGCTTCAATACCATTAAAAATGAATATCCGGGTTTAGGCGGCACTTACGAAGTGATCCACCATACCCAATTGATACAGGATCTGATTAACGAAGGCAAACTAAAAGCTGAAGGTGGGGAAAGTTTCAAAGGTAAAAAAATCACCTATCACGATCCATGTTATTTGGGCCGTGGAAATGGAATTTACGAAGCGCCTAGAAAAGCCCTGGAAGTACTTGATGCACAGTTGGTAGAAATGAAACGCTGCAAAAGCAATGGCTTATGCTGTGGTGCCGGAGGCGCGCAGATGTTTAAAGAACCAGAAAAGGGAAATAAAGATATTAATGTAGAACGCATTGATGAGGCTTTACAAACCAATCCGCAGGTTATTGCAGCAGGTTGCCCTTTCTGTATGACCATGCTAAGCGATGGTATTAAACTAAAAGATAAAGAACAGGAAGTTAAGGTGTTGGATATTGCCGAGATTACAGCAAGGGCAAACGGCCTGTAACCTTAGCTTTTAACTAAACAAAAGCCTGAACATCGATGATGCTCAGGCTTTATCATATTGTTAATTGTTGGCTTCCGATTCGGCACTAACTGTTCTTTCGGCTATTCCGATTTCATCCAGGTTGTTCAACATAATAATCGGACTTTCATTGAAACGGAAATTTTTGACTGGGAACTTGATCTCTCCATTTTCGATGTAAAAAGTACCATCCCTGGTCAGCCCTGTAAGCAAAAGGGTTTGTGGATCTACCGTGCGGATGTACCATAAGCGTGTAACCAATATACCTTTTTCTGTTCCTTTGATCAGCTCTTCCAGGGTTTTCGTTCCGCCCTTCATAATGGCACCACCCGGGAAGGGGATCGCTTTAATCCCAGTTTTTTGCGCCCAGTACCTCGAACTGTATAAATTTTTAACTACTCCTTTTTCTATCCAATTTACTTTCTGCTGTGGCCTTCCATCCCCAGACCATGTTGCAGTTGGCAGTTCGGGGTTCCATGGGTCAGAGTAAATATTTACTCTTTCATCCACCAGCTGTTCTCCCAATTTTGTCTTGCCTCCGGTTTTGCTCATAAAGCTCCGTCCTTCATCGGCCTGCCTGGCATCCATCGAGAAGAATAGGTTTTCCAGCATCACTGCTACCGCAGTCGGTTCTAAAATAACGGTATACTTTCCTGGCTCAATGGCCTTTGCCGTTACCGACGACATGGCCTTTTTGGCTGCTATAGCTGTATCAGCTTTTGCGTTGAGTTTGCTAAAATCGTTGTATCCCCTTGTGGCATAACCAGATCCTTTACCATCATCAGTTCTTACGGTAATATTAAAAGCTACATCGGTTGAAGTATTGTAGGCAAATAAACCTTTACTGTTCATCATTGCCGAACAGCCTATACTGTTGGATAAAAACCCTGCAGCATTCAGCTTGCTGTCTATAGCCTGTTTTAAACTGGCCTGTACTGCATCGGCCCTGTCTTTCGGGGTAACGGCTGCTGTAGCCGGAGAAAAGGTAGGCGAATCGGCACCATATTCCTGCGGACTGAGAAAAGGCATAAATTCAGGATTTTCGGGTGCCAGCTGAGCAAGTTCTTCTGCCCTGCGCACTACTTTTTCCAATGAGGCATCGTCAAATTCATTTATAGTGGCCGTACCCAGTTTTTTTCCGAAGGCAGAACTGACTACCAGGCTGTTGGCGCTTATCCCCCCACTGGTTGATACCGAATTTCGGGCGTACCTTATATTACCGCTATCTGAGCAATTTAGGTTTACTTCACATTGTTCTGCTTTAGAGTAAGAAAGTACTTTAGTTAAAAGGGCCTTTGCTTCTGCTTTTGTTAAGATTGGCATAGTTTCTATCAGATTTTTCTAGCGGTGTTGATAACATTAACTTTATTAAAACGTGTGGTTGCCGATCCATGGGAGACAGCACTCACCTGACCTGGCTGGCCTTTACCATCGAAAAAAGAGCCTCCTAAACGGTAATCGCTTTCATCGCAGATAGCCACGCACGAATTCCAGAATTCCTGGGTATTGGCCTGATAGGCTACATCTTTAAGCATACCTGCGATTTTGCCTTCTTTAATTTCGTAATAAAGCTGACCGCCGAACTGGAAATTATAACGTTGCTGATCGATCGAGAAAGACCCATCGCCTACAATGTAAATGCCTTTTTCAACATTTTTAATCTGATCGGCTATGCTCAGCTTGGCTTTGCCCGGCTGCAGTGAAATGTTGGCCATACGCTGAAACTGCACACTGCTCCAGTTATCGGCATAACAACAGCCTTGTGAAGCATTTAAACCTAATATATGCGCCTGATCTCTGATGGCCTGGTAATTTACCAATATACCGTCTTTAATTACATCCCATTTTCCGCATTTTACACCTTCATCATCATACCCAACAGCTCCTAATGATCCGACTTCGGTTTTATCGGCAGTAATATTTACTTCTTTGCTGCCATAATTAAATTTTTTAGATTCCCATTTGTCAAGTGTCAGGAAACTGGTTCCTGCATAATTGGCCTCATAGCCCAACACGCGATCAAGCTCGGTTGGATGACCGCACGATTCGTGTATGGTTAACCATAAATGTGAAGGATCCAATACCAGATCATACTTACCTGGCTCTACTGATTTTGCCTTCATTTTTTCACCCAACTGCCTGGCTCCCTGTGTGGCATCTTCAAGCATATCGTACCTGCCTTTATAAAGCGTGCCCGAAGCTGTTTGTATTTTATCCTGTGGCCTTGCATCCAGGTATTCGTATCCCTTGCCAGTAGGTGCACTCAATGCATTTCTCGTTTCGAACTTACCAGTTGCCTTATCTATTTTAGTGATAAAAAAAGTAGGCCAAATACGGTGGATGTCCTGATCAATATAAGAACCATCGGTAGATGCAAAATATTTTTGTTCATTTACGGCGAATAAGATGGAGTTGATGTAATCTGCACCACCTTTCATTGCCGCATCGTTCACCGCCAGCAATAAATCTACCTTTTCTTTTACGGGTACCTCAAAGGTATTTTTCTCAATCGGTGCTTTCCAGCTTACCTCACCATATCCTTTTTGTGGCGCCAGCTTTACGGGCTCTCTTAACAAACGGGCATTTTCTTTGGCAATAGTTACCGCCAGTTCGGCTGCTTTGGCAATACTATCTTTGTCCATTTTGTCGGTTGCCGCAAATCCCCAACTGCCATTCGAAATTACCCTGATACCAATCCCATACGATTCGGTATTTACAATATTCTCTACTTTATCCTCGCGTGTAACAACGTATTGGTTAAGATACCTGCCTACACGCACATCAGTATAAGTTGCGCCTTTTGAGCGTGCCGCATTTAGGGCTACATCAGACAAGATTTTTTTAGCCGCCGGATCGATATACGTTAAGGCTTGCTCGGGGGAAATCTCTTTCCCAAAAACTGGAATAGCAGGAAGCATAGCCGCGGCAGCCCCTACGCCAGTTAAATAAATAAAGTTTCTACGTTTCAAGATGAGATTGTTTTAAGTTGACTGAATATAAGTGTTTTAACTTATATTAAAAAAACTTCTTGATCCTTGTACTGTTTAGGTTGTTTATTTTTAGGAAAGCAATAGCAGCAGTCCATAGGTCAGTTTCTTCCTGCTCTACCTTCTGCCATGAAAAACGGCATTCGTTCAATCAGGTTTAGTTTAGCCATTTTCTGCTACTATGTCGGTTTTCTGTGCCACAGCCCCAAGTCCATAGCCCTGATCGGAGCGGCATCCCCGATATTTCATCGGGATAAAGCAAAGAGCAGGACTAACATAAAAAAAAGCGAATGACGCTGTGCTCCAAAATAAACAATAAGCTTAACAYGTAATTTCCCTAGTGGTGTTAACAACGGAATTAATAAGACTATAAAAAGATAATCAACTCGCTTGAATGCTCATCATCAGAGACAAGTTATGGCTTCTGGGAAATTGAAACCTCTGTATTTATTTTATTCAAATTATCTCGGATAAGATTTAAATCTTCAGCTTCCATATTTTTTAACGGAATAACCAGTTGCGTAGCCATCGAGTCTACATCGCCTCCCTTGTCTTTATAGGTCTGCACAATTACGTCGTCACCTTTGGTATGGATATACAATTTGCCCGAAGTAGTTGTACCATAATAATCCATATCTTTAAATTTCGACAGCTTAAATGCGAAATACTCTGTTTTACCGTTATTAAAATAACGTTTGTAACGACAAAAGCCATTGTTGGTAACATTTAGCTCATAACGCTTTACTTGGTCGCTTTCCTGACTGTTATCGTAATGATCGGTAAATGTTTTTTGAAGAAAATTGATCGATTGTGCTACGGTTTCGGGGTCGGAAAAAGCACATAAAAACATACAAAAAGCCGAAAGAAGGGATATTTTCAAGCAGAGTGTAAACTTTTTCATCAGGTTAGCGTTTTAAACACACCAATTTAATTAAAATCATAAATTTGTATATGAGTTTTTCTCCACAATCAAGAGTTTGGGTATACCAAAGCGATCGCAAATTTACTTCTGTTGAAGAAAGTGAGATCTTAAATAAATTAGCAGCTTTTACAAACCAGTGGAAAGCACATGGAAATGAATTGCTTGCAAAAGCAGAAATCCGCTATGGCTTTTTTATTATCCTAACGGTCGACGAAAGCCAGGCGGGCGTTACCGGTTGCTCTATTGATAGCTCTGTTCGCTTAATTAAAGAAATTGAACAGGAATACCATGTAGACCTTTTTAACCGCTTCAATATTGCCTATAAAGTAAATGGAGAAGTTGTAGTAAACAGCAAAGAAGATTTTGAAACTTTGGTAAATATCAAACAGGTAACACCAGAAACGATTGTTTTTAACAATATGGTACAAAATCTGGCAGAGTTGGAAAGCAAATGGGAAGTGCCATTCCAAAACAGCTGGCATTCTACTGTTTTTGCCCATTTATTGTAAGCCATATGTTCATTGTAGATCTTAAATATATTGTTCCGCTAACCGAGTTGGATGAACATATGGAGGCCCATGTCCAATATTTAAAGAAATACTATGAAAAAAACATTTTTGTTGCTTCGGGCAGAAAAGTACCCCGAACTGGTGGAATCATTTTAGCACTGGCAAAGGATGAAGAAGCTTTAAAAAAAATCCTGATGGAAGATCCGTTTTACATCAATCGATTGGCCGATTTCTCCATTACACATTTCTTAACCTCACAATACCATCCTGATCTCGAATCACTTTTAGGAAAATAATCCTTAAAACCCGTAGTAATATCCTACATTATTTTCACTATTGCTCAAACAATTAGCTGGCAAAAAACATTATATTGGTTAARTCAAATAATGTCTATGAAGCGCTGGCTCAAAATCTCTTTAAAAATTATATCGGTTATTGTTGTTCTGATTATCCTCACCTGGTTGGCAGGAGCATTTTACATCAGTAGAAATAAAAAAGAAGTACTCGCTTCTATCCTATCACAGCTCAATAAAAATTTAAACGGAAAAATTACCGCTACAAGCATGGAGCCAACACTCCTGAAAAGTTTTCCCGGGGTTTCGGTATCCTTAAACGGCGTTTTACTGAGAGATAGTTTATGGAACCAACATAAACACGATCTTTTAAAAGCGCAGGATATAGATATATCGCTAAACGTACTTTCGCTTATTGTGGGGAACATTAACATTAAACAGATTGCCATCAACAATGCAGCTATTTATATCTACACCGATTCTACTGGTTATAGCAACACAAGTATTTTTAAAAGCAAGCCGAAAAACGAGAAAAAATCGTCACCAAAATCTTCCGCATTAGAAGTCAAAAAAATAGATTTTAATAAGGTTAGCCTGATATTAGATAACAAAAAGAGATTCAAGTTATTCAATTTCGATATCGATCAGATCCAGGGCAGAATGCAGTATCCTGATAGCGGCTGGACAGGTAAAATCAAGTTAATGACGAAAGTGAACAGTTTCGCCTTTAATACCCGAAAAGGAAGCTTTATAAAAGACAAAACTTTAGATGGAACATTAAATGCACATTACAGCCGCGAATTGGATGCAGTAATACTGAGTCCCGAAATCTTGAACATTGGCGGGCACCCTTTTAAAATCGGGGCCAAAATAGAATTGGATAAATCTGCTTTTGCCATTAGCATAGCTGTTGATGATATTTTATTCAAAGATGTTGCCTTACTCTTATCGCCTAATATCTCCTCAAAACTCTTAAAGTTCGGCATAGAAAAACCGATCGATATCCGGGGAAATATTGTTGATGACGGATCAGGGAAATACGGAGATCCCTTGATCAAAGTAGGCATAACCGTTCGGGATAATGTGGTTTCTATTCCGGCAGGCAAATTAACGGCCTGTAATTTTGATGGTTCCTTTACCAATCGGGATACCGTTGGTGGTATTATTGGTGATGAAAATTCATCCATCAAATTCCACAGACTTACGGCAAAATATTTTAATGCACCGCTTAAGATCGACACTTTCACAGTGAATAATTTATCGCGTCCAATTGCTACCGGGTTGGTAACCTCGCAATTTCCCCTATCCAATTTAAACAATTCGTTAGGCACGAACGATTTTGAATTTAAAAACGGAACAGCCAACTTAAGGCTTTACTGTAAGGCAGATATTGATAATTTCAGATTTACAAAACCTGTTGTTTCAGGTAAAATACAGATTGCCGATGCAGATATTCTTTACATCCCTCGTAGGCTTCATCTGGTAAAAAGTGCCTTAAACATCAATTTCAACCAGAACGATTTATCGATACAGAACGGGCATTTCCAGTTGGGCAAAAGCGAACTTAATGTAAGCTGTAGCATTGCCAACTTTGCTAACCTGTATTATACTGCTCCCGAAAAAATATTGGTGAACTTAAAAATGTCGAGCCCGCAGCTCTACCTAAAGGAGTTTTTACCCTTCTTAGGACCGAGAACAGCGAAGAAAAAATCGAGTGGAAACAAACAAGTGGTTTCCAAAGAGCTGAGCAATGTGCTGGAGCTTTCGAAAATGAATATCCGTTTAACCGTTGATAAGGCCATTTATGATAAGTTTCTGGCTAAAAATCTAGATGCCCATATTTCTTTACGTGGCGGGGGTATTTTCTTCAACAAAATAAGCGTGGCCCATGCGGGTGGTCAGTTATCGCTGAATGGACATATTATGCAGGAAGCCGCCTCAAATAGCTTTAAAATCAATTCAAAGATCAGCCATGTAAGTGTTAAAGATTTCTTTTATTCGTTTGATAACTTCGGACAGAATACCATTACCAACAAAAATTTAAAAGGGTATTTATCAGCGTTGGCCAACATTTCCGGAAGGATATCGCACACGGGAAAAATTCTTCCGAGATCGATAAATGGAAAAGTGGTATTCAACCTGAACAATGCCGCATTGGTTAATTTCGACCCGATGGTTAAGGTAGGGAAATTTGCTTTTGCCAACAGGAACTTATCAAACGTAGAAATCAAAAATCTTGATGGAACACTTAACGTGCGTGGTGATAAAGTAGAAATAAGTCCGATGCAGATAAATTCCAGCGCGTTAAACTTTAACGTAAAAGGTATTTATGCTTTAGGGAGTGGTACAAATGTAGAGATGGATATTCCGCTGAGAAATCCAAAGGGTGATGAAAACCTAACCAGATCGGAAAAAAGAGAAGCCCGTATGCGCGGCATCGTATTACACCTAAAAGCTGTTGATGACGAAAAAGGTGGAATAAAAATCAGGTGGAATAAGGATCACGAATAAACTAATAATTGAATGAGAGCGTTTTGAATGATTGAATGTGTTTGTATTTCCTTATTAGAAATTTTTGCACTCAATTATTCAATCACATCATTCAAAATTCAATAATTCTGTCATTCAATCATTCAATCATTCAATCATTAGAAATCAAGCGGCCCTAACCTATTCATATTTCTTAAAATCAGATATTGACGGTGCCTGATGTACGGGGTTGCATTTTTGGGTGTCCACCTTCTGGGGTTTGGAAAACAGGAAGCAATTAAAGCAGCCTGTTTCCTGGTCAGTTTTGTACAGGATTTGCCATAATACTCCTGGGCGGCGGCCTCGGCGCCATAAATCCCATCGCCCATTTCGATTACGTTCAGGTAAACTTCCAATATTCTTTCTTTGCTCCAGAACAGTTCGATGAGTAGCGTAAAATAAGCTTCAAAACCTTTTCTTATCCACGACCTCCCAGGCCACAAGAAAACGTTTTTAGCTGTTTGCTGCGAAATGGTACTTCCACCTTTTACCTTTTTCCCTTTGGCATTACTGGCAAAAGCTTTTTCAATGGCTTTCATATCAAAACCGATATGTTTTAAAAAGAGTTGATCTTCGGCAGATACCGCAGCCCTTTTCATATTATCAGACATATCCTCGAATTTCACCCACTTTTTCTCTGTTTTAAAAGACTTACCATCGGCTTTGCGTTCAATGTTCCGTAGCACCATTAAAAGTGTAATGGGCGGATTGATAAAACGCAGGGCGATTACCCAAAACACAGAAACCAGCAGAAAATATAAAAATACTTTCGTAACAATATTGGTGATCTTTTTTAAAAGAGGATGTTTTGCCTTGCTTTTAGCTCTGGTTGTCCGGGTTTTGGCCATGGCGCAAAGGTAATTAAAGGGACGGAAGATGGGAAATGCAGGAGACGGGAATAATGCTAAAAAAATGTTTTTTTATGATCAAAAAATAAAGCCGAAATGCAAAATTCTCGTGGTAAACCTTTAATGTACGTGAAAATCACTTTGTTTATGTATTTTGTGATTCACTTTTTTAAACAGAGCGCAAAACAAAATTAACCAAATGAAAAAACTAGGCTATCTCTTTCTTGCTGTTACACTATGGAGCTGCAGTACAACCAAAAACATCAATAACCGATCTGAAAAATGGATAACGCTTTTTAACGGAAAAGACATTAAAGATTGGAACGTTAAAATCCACCATCATGATTACAATGTAAACTACGGAAATACCTTTAGGGTTGAAGATGGCATAATACAGGTTCGTTATGATCAATATGGCGATTTTAATGATCAGTTTGGTCATCTTTATTACAAAACCCCTTTCTCTTATTACCACCTCAAATTTAAATACCGCTTCGTTGGCGAGCAGCAAAAAGGTGCGCCAAGTTATACCCTACTCAACAGCGGTGTGATGTTTCATTCTCAGGACCCGAAAACCATGCCTAAAGAGCAAGATTGGCCAATTTCAATCGAAATGCAGTTATTGGGAGGTTTGAGCGATGGTAGGCCCCGCCCTACCGGAAATATGTGTTCGCCAGGTACAGATATTTTTTACAATGGCAGTAAGTTTCCAGGTCATTGTCTGGATTCGAGATCGAAAACATACGATGGCGACCAATGGGTATCCGGCGAGCTGATTGTTCTGGGCGACTCACTAGTCACCCATATTATAAATGGAGATACTGTACTCCAGTACAGCAAACCCCAGATTGGCGGAGGCGTTGCCAATGGCTACGATCCGAAAATTAAAATTGATGGAAAAGCACTTACCCAAGGTTTTATCGCCTTGCAAAGTGAAGGACAGCCTGTTGATTTTAAAGATATCCAGATTATGGAGCTTCCGCATCATAACAACAAAAAATCTAATTAAACATTTTTCGATACTATACGTTACAAGAACATGAAAGTTGCATTAATTACAGGAGGAAGTAAAGGAATTGGTTTCGGCATTGCCGAAGCCCTTTTAAAAGAAGGCTATAAAGTAGCCATTACCAGCAGGACAATTGCCAGCGCAAACCAGGCCGCATCACATTTGGTGGCACATGGTGATGTATTGGCCATTGAAGCAGATGTGGCAGATTTTAAATCTCAGCAAAATACGGTAAATCTGATACTCGAAAAATGGGGACAATTAGATATACTTATCGCCAACGCTGGCGTAGGGCATTTTGCACCTATTGACGAGCTGGATGTAGATTTATGGAAAGAAACCATTGATACCAATTTAACAGGCGTTTTTTATAGTATTAAAGCCAGTGTTGAAGAAATCAAAAAGAATAAGGGACATATTTTTACGATATCTAGCTTAGCGGGTACAAACTTTTTTGCGGGTGGCTCAGCTTACAATGCCAGTAAATTTGGTTTAACAGGTTTTACGCAATCGGTTATGCTCGATCTGAGAAAATATGGCGTAAAGGTGAGTACCATTATGCCAGGATCGGTAGCGAGCCATTTTAACGATCACCAGCCCAATGCTGAAAATGATGCCTGGAAAATCCAGCCAGAGGATATGGGTAAACTGATTGTTGATTT